>JAGQIY010001038.1 GCA_020430865.1 Myxococcales bacterium | reverse complement strand
GTCCCTACTGCCAGACACCCGTCGCGGTCGGCGCCACGCGTTGCTGGTTGTGCAAGGGAGCCCTGACTGCCCAGCCAGCGCAAGCGCCGGCGCCTGCACGACGAGACCGCTCCTGGCTCGTGATCGTGATCCTGGCGAGCCTGGTTCTGCTGCTGGTCGGCGTCCAGCTGTGGGTGATTGCCCCTGGCCTGCTGGTTCCGTACGGAGTCATCGTGCTCCCGGTGTCCGTGGTCTTGGCGCGCATCGCTTGGGTCGGGAGGCTGGACTTCTGGCGCTCCCAGGCTACCTCTGACGCCCAGCAACCCCCGCCACCTCGGGCCGACGCCTACCCCCGGAACCTCCACGGGCAGGTCCAGGGCGGGCGCGGGGACAAGCCGGGAGACACGGTCCTCAAGGGAGTGGCCATCGGCGTCACCGTGTTTCTGGTCGTCATCGCGATACTGCTCATGTTGCTGGTGGCGGCCGTGGTGATCTTCGCCATCATCTGCTTCGCAAGCCTGCCCTGATCATGGAACTACGAGACCACAGCTTCCTCGGCCTGACCCAGAGCCTCTGCCCCAGCTGCCATCGGGTCGTCCCTGCGAAGATCATCGATCGGGGCGGGCGGGTGTACTTTCAGAAGCGCTGCCCGGAGCACGGCGTCCGAGAAGACTTCATCTGTTCCGACGTCGGCTACTACGACCGCCTCGAGTACGCCGTACCGGGGAAGATCCCGGCTGGCTTCGGCAGCTTCCCCAAGCGGGGATGTCCGTACGACTGCGGCCTGTGTACCGAGCACGAGCAGCATACCTGCATCGGCTTGGTCGAGCTGACGAGCAGCTGCAACCTTCGCTGCCCGATGTGCTACGCGAGCAGCGCGCCAGGCGGCACTCACGAGAGCCTGGAGGACGTCAAGCGCGCGATCGACCGCTTGGTCGCCACCGAGGGTCAGGCCGAGATCCTCCAGCTCTCTGGCGGTGAACCCACGCTGCACCCCGAGTTCGAAGCGATCCTGGCCTACGCGTACGAGCGCGACGTCCAGCACGTGATGCTGAACACCAATGGCCTGCGCTTCGCGCGCGATGCGCGCCTGGTGGAGCACGTGGCCCGCTACGCGCGGCGCTTCGAGGTCTATTTCCAGCTCGATGGCCTCGACGCCCAGGTCACCCGGAGCCTTCGCGCCGCCGACATCCTCAGGGAAAAGCTCGAGGCGCTGGACCGACTCGCCGAGCACGGCGTTCGCGTGACCCTGGTGGCTACGCTCCAGCCGGGGGTCAACGACGATCAGCTCGGACGACTCATCGAGTTCGCCATCGAGCGCCCGAACATCGGCGGCGTCAGCTTTCAACCCGCGACGTACAGCGGACGCAGTGAGCTCCCCGAGACGCTGGAGAAGCGCATCACCTTCCCCGACGTCGTGAAGGGCATCGCCGCACAGACTCGAGGCCTGTTTCGCGAGAGCGATTTCATGCCGCTGCCGTGCGCGCATCCCAACTGCCACACGCTGAGCTACGCCTACCGCGACGGTCGGCGTGTCTACCCCCTGCTGCGCTTCATCGACGCGCGCAAGCACAAGGACCTGCTGGCCAACGGCATCGCCTTCGATCGGCCCCGCGCCAAGCAGCTGATCACGGACTATCTACGCGCGGAAGGCTGCGCCGAGGGCGACTGCGCGTCTCCCGAGTCCTGGCTCGCGAGCGCGCTCGGCAAGCGCCTGCGAGGCGGCGCAGACTCGAGCGACGCAGGGACGACCAGCGCGGCGCTGTACGACTTCTTCAGCTCCGCGCTGGCGGAGACGCTGTCTCCCGAGCGGATGTTTCGCATCGCGATCACGTCGTTCCTGGACGTGTACAACTTCGACCTCAGGCGAGTCATGAAGTGCTGCACGCACCACGTCTTGCCCAGCGGTCACGTCATCCCCTTCTGCGCTTACAACGTGCTGTACCGTCCCGGCCACGCGCCGCTCCCGGAGCTGGAGCATCAGCTCATCCAGTTGACGAAGTCCAGCGAGCGGGGCTGATGGACTGGAGCTACTTCGGCCTGATGGGCCTCGCGCTGATCACGGGAGTGATCGTGCGACGCGCGCTGCCGAAAGGGCCCAGGGAGACGCGGCTGCAGCGCGCTGCTCTCTTCCTCGGGGCAATCATTGGCAGCACGTTCTTCGCCAAGCTGCCGTACGCCGTCTCCGACTGGCCGAGCCTGATGGACGGCAGCGCGTGGTTGCGGGATGGCCGCACCATCACCTGGGGACTCGCGGGAGGCTATCTCGGGGTCGAGGTGGCGAAGCTGGTTTCCGGGGTGCGCCACAAGACCGGCGACGCCTTCGCGGCCCCCGTCGCCGCCAGCATCGCCGTCGGGCGCCTGGGCTGTTTTCATGCCGGTTGCTGCTTCGGAAGAGCAACGGACGTCGCGTGGGCCGTGCGCTTCCAGGATGGCATCCCGAGACACCCGACCCAGCTCTACGAGGCCGGGTTTCACGGCGTGGCAGCGCTCCTGCTGTTGCTCGCTGCGCGCCGAGGCTGGTTTCGTACCCAGCTGATCAAGCTGTATCTGATCGCCTACATGCTGTGGCGAATAGCGACCGAGTTGCTGCGCCCAGAGCCCCGCGTACTCTGGGGACTCACCTTCTACCAGCTGAGTTCCCTGGTCTTCTTGCTCGTGTTCACCCTGCTGTACCTGATCGACGCGCGCAAGCCGCGAGTCGTCGTCGCGGCCTGACCGCCGGTTCTGTTTCCTCGCGGTCCTTTTCGTCGCGCCCCTCCCCCCCCGGGAGAATCCGAAACGCAGACATGGTATCGTCAGCGCCATCGAAGCTGCTATAAGCGCGGGCATGACACAGGGATGGACCGTCCTCCTTGGCGGCGCGTTCGCCGCGCTGCTCTGCGCTGGCTGCAACGGAGCCAAGGGTGACTACGAACGCTGCCTGGAGCTCGAGCACCAGGGCAAGCTCGAAGAGGCCAGCAAGGCCTGCGAGTTCGCGATGCAGAAGGACCCGAACGGCGCCACCGGCAAGGCCGCGCAGGAGAAGTACGGCGAGCTTCAAGCGCGAGTCGTCGGTGATCTCGTGGGCCAGGTGAAGAAGAACAACGAGTGCACCGAGGCCCAGCTCGCCTTGATCGACGCCAAGCCCGAGGACAAGGCGCGCCTCACCGCAGCGCGCGACGCGAAGTGCAGCGGAGTGCTCCCGAAGGCAAGCGCGGCGCCCAGCCCGAGCGCAGACTAGTTTTTCCGCAGGGCAACAACGATACGCGCAGCTAGAAGCGATGCGAACAGCTAGAAGCGATGCGCCCAGCGATGGAGCAATCCGAGGAACGCGTACGTCCCGTCCACCACACCGAGCGCGTCCGGCGACGTGATCACGAACGAGAACGCCGCGAAGCCTTCCAGGTGCTTGCTGAAGGTGACGTGGAACAGCGGGCCCCCACGAGTGACGCCCCGGGCTCTACCCGGAGTGAATACGTACTCTCCGAGCGCCCCGAGCTGTACGTCTTGGCTCTCGCCGAAGCCGTACACGTAGCCCCCACGCAAGCCCATGGCGAAGGGGGGTCGCATCACCACGCGCAGCACCTCCTCATAGACGTAGGTGTCGCGTGGCACGTCGATCAACACTGGGTGCACGCCCAGGAAGGCGCCGCCGTGAGCGACGGGCGCGGCGAGATCCAGCTCGAAGTCCACGGCCGTGTAGGTACTGCGCTCGCCACCGTTCTCGAGACCGAGGTCAGTGTCGGAGTATTTCTCCTGCTTGCCCAGGAAGCGACGGTCGAAGGGGATGGTGCGGCGCACTCCGAAGAAGGTGTCGAGGAACGGCAGACTCGCACGCCACCCGACGTAAGGTGCCGAGAAGCTGTTCGTCGTCAGCCAGTAGGCATCGATACCGACGAAGTTCCAGAACGGCGCACCGTAGCCAAGGGTGAGCCGAGGCCGCGCGTAGACGACGCCGACGTCAGTCGCGAGGGACGCGAATGGAGTCGCCTTCTTGGATTGCCATGGGGAATATTGGGGCTCGGAGCTCTCGGGCTTCGTGGGAGCGGCGGCGAGCGCGACTCGAGGAACCAACAGGCCCAGTCCCAACCCGACCAGCCAGCATCGCAAGCAGCGGCGGCCCGTCCTCGACGCCGCGCCTGGACGCGCGAGCGGCGCCTCGGCCCCGATCGGTGTTCTCGCCTGGCTGTAAGAGAAGATTGGCACTGAAAAGCTTGCCTCCCCTTGCACCAGGTTGGGAGGCCGCGCAAGTCTTCGCCGTTAGACCACCACGGCTGTGCCAGTATGCGCGCATGGCGAAGTCGACCGTGACGTTGTGGCACAACCCCCGTTGCTCCAAGAGCCGTCAGGCTCTGCAGTTGCTGAGCGAGCGTCTCGGCGAAGGCAGCGTGGAAATTCGCGAGTACCTGAAGGAGCCGCCCAGCAAGAACGCCATCGAAGCCTTGCTGAGAGCGCTGGCAACCGACCCGGACTTCAAGCCTCACGACCTGCTGCGCGCCAAGGAGGCGGGCTACAAGGCCCAGGGCCTGTCCAAGGACAGCACGAAGGCACAGATCGTGGACGCGCTCGTCAAGGACCCGAGCCTGCTCGAGCGCCCGGTCGCCGTGCTGGACGGCAGGGCGCGAATCGGGCGCCCGCCAGAGCGGGTGCTGGCGTTGCTGTAGCAAAGGTTCCTGGTTGCCTGGCGCCGTCGTGCCCCAGCTCCCGGTCCGCGCAAAAGTTTTCCGCACGGATTCAATCCGCTCACCGAGACCTACTTCTTCCGGCTCTCGGCCTCGAACTCGAGCAACAGCGCCTCGACGACGCCTCCGGCCCGCGCGTACAGCAGCGGACCCGAGAACCCGGTCGTGGCGATGGAGTACACGTCCGCGATGCGGTAGGCGAGCTGCGCAACGGGGGGGAGCTTCGCCAGTTCGGCCTCGATCGCGCTCTCATCGCCCTCGGCGAGCGCCTTCTTGAGCGCGCCGGCCGCCGCCCAGCGATCCCCATCGCTCAGGCTTCCGCCGCGCTCCGAGAGACGCGCCACCGACTCGGGCACGCGCGTGCTCGCCGGCGGCGCAGACTCGAAGCCCTTGATCACTGGCGGCGCCGCATTCACTCCCGTCCGCTCGCTCTGCGCTGACGCGTCGTCGCCCGGCTGATCCTGGGTCTGGCGGGGGAGACTACGCGGACCGAGCTCCACCTGTGCCGTCGGGATGATCGAGTCGTGCTGCTTCGTCCTCAGCTGCGACTCGTCGAGCGGCTTCGCGGGGCTCTTCCGGGCAGCTGGCTTCGAGTCCGCTGCGTCGTCTTCTTTCGCCACGATCCCGTGAGGATAACCGCGCAGACCCAGGCTTCACAGCAAAACCCTGGAAGCGAATCGGCGACGTGAGCAACGAATGAGCAGGCTCCGAGGCGATGACGTCGCCCCTCAGCGCTTTCCTTGGCTTTCGCTTGCCTCCGCTGCGAGTTGTCGCAAAGCTGCAACGGAGCTCCATGGCCGTGGGTGTGAAGACAGTCCGTCAGGTTCGTCAGCGCATCGTCCTCGCGTGCGGTATCGAGGGGCCGCGGCTCAGGCTGTGTCGCGCTGCCGCGCTACGCGCTCTGAACGGCCACATCGAGGAGTGCGCGGTCGAACAGCTGACCACCGCCGCCGCCACGCTTCGCCCCTGGGCGATCGTGATGAGCGAGACGACCTATGCCTTCGATCCCCAGGAATTCGACGCGCTCGCGCGGGACGTCGGTGGGCGCATCGTCCGTCTCCCCGACTTCGAAGCACCGATGGACGAGCTCGAGGCGTGGCTGAACGAACGCTTCCGTGACTTGGTCGAGGACGGCGAGACCGACTCACACTGACCCCCCTGCTGTGGTGCAGTCGACGCCAAAGCTCCACCGCTCTGGCTTTTCAACCCCCTGCCAACGCTCCAGGGACGAGCATGAGATAGACTGGGGCATGATCTCTCGTGGCATTGGGCGCGCACGGCTGGGTCGGAGCATCGCGTTGCTCTCCGTGTGCTTGCTGGGACTCGCGGCTGCAGCTTGTGGCTCCGATGGAGACGACACCTCGGGCTCTGGTGGCAGCGGCGGTAGCGGTGGCAGCGGCGCAAGCTCCGCCGGTGGCGGTGGAGGCAGCTCGGGATCCGGGGTCGGGGGTGAGGGTGGAGTCGACACGTCGCCGATGGGTGGCGACCGCCCGGTGACCCCCTACGTCCCCGAGAGCTACGACCCAGCACGACCCACGCCGCTGATCGTGATGCTCCACGGCTACGGCGCGAACGGCGCAGCTCAGGAGCTGGTGATCTTCAAGCTGAAGGCCCTGGCCGAGGAGAAGTCGTTCGTCTACATCTATCCCGACGGAACCATAAGTCCGGACGGAAAGCGTTTCTGGAACGCGACGGACGCCTGTTGCGACTTCACGAACTCGGGCGTCGACGACGTCGCCTACATCGCCGGACTGATCGAAGAGGCGAAGCAGCGCTACAATATCGACGACAAGCGGGTGTACGTGATGGGCCACTCCAACGGCGGCTTCATGTCCCATCGCTTCGGCTGCGACCACGCTGAACTGGTGGCAGGCATCGCGAGCCTGGCCGGTGAGGTGTGGTCCGATGAGGCCAAGTGCACGCCGAGCTCTCCAATCAACGTACTGCAAATGCACGGCACCGATGATCAGACCGTGTCCTACACCACGCAGCCCGGGGTGCCCGGGGCGGAGGATACCGTCGCCACCTGGGCAGCGAAGAACGGCTGCAGCGGCACCCTCACCCCCTTCGGCGATCCTGTGGACTACGAGAACGGCGTCGATGGCGCCGAGACCGACAAGCTCGAGTACGAGGGATGTCCCGAAGGCGGCGCGGTCGAGCTGTGGAAGATGAACGGCGTGGGACACATCCCGAACTTCAGCGACGACTACCGTCGAGCCCTGGTGGAGTGGCTGCTCGCGCACCCCAAGCCCTGAACGACACGCGGCCGTCAGCTCGCAGGCAAAGCGCGAACCGCGGCGGCGCCAGGCGGATTCACCAGGCGATTCCTGCCTGACGCAAGTAGCCACGCCCTTCGCGCTGATCCGCGAAGAAGAGGCTGTTGCCCAGCAGCGCGGGGGCGGCGGTCTGCTCGCTTGGCCCTTCCAGGCGCGCCAGGCGTCGCACCTTCACCACGGCGGTGGGGGGGCGCACGGTGAAGGCATACAGCTCGGAGGCGGCGCCACGGGCCGCGCTCACCACTCCGTGGCAGAGCTGGCCATCGCACTCGAGGCTCAGCGAGGTCGGCCGCGCGGCGTCGGGTAACTCGAGGGCGAGGGGCTCCTGCTCCGGCGCACCCGACTCGCTCAGCACGGCGATGCGAACTCCAGCCTCCGCTCCCTCCTCCAGCCAGGCGACGACCGGCTTGCTTGCAGCGAGCGCCACCGCAGGCGAGTGCGAATGGCCCTTCGTCTTCAGCAACGCGCGCTGTCCAGGCAGAGGCTCCGCGGTGGAGCTCTTGAGGCCGGCCACGAAGATGTCAGCGACTCCCGCGGCCGCAGCGTCTCGAGCTTCGGACCAGACAAGCCACGTTTTATCTCCGCGCGGCAACACACGAACGTCCGTGGCCGCGCCGGTCGCCGAGGTTATCCTGCGATCGGGACCAATGCGCTGCAGCCCCTTGCCGATGCGTGCTGCGTACACCTCGGGGTCCCCGTTTCGCTCGTCGACCCAGCCAACGATCCAGCCGCCAGCGCCCTGCGCGGAGTCCGGCACGTACCCTGCGCCAATGTCGCTCACCTCGCCGGGTGCCCGCGTCAACATCTGCTGGCGCAGCTTCTTTCCCCCCGCACCCAGCAAGGTCACGAAGACCTGTGGCACCTTGTTGTCGAGCGCGCTCCAAGCCAGCAGCGCCTCCTTGCCCTTCGGGTCACCGGCGCTCAAGGCGGCTCCACCGAGGGAGCGAGCGCGGTAGGAGATGGTCTCGACGCTCCCGGGGGTCCCGTCCGCCGCCACGCCACGAACCTTGAGCAACGCGCGCACGGGATCGAAGCGACCGTCTGGCGCAGGCGTCTTGCGTCGCGTGTAGGGCGTGGAGGGGTCGAAGAAGGTCAGCCAAGCGACCAGCGACTCCGAGCCTTGCTTCACCACGGAAACGTCGCTGAGGGGGTCTCCCATCGCCAGCGCCTGATTGCTCTCCAGCCTGGGCGGCGACTCCGGTGTCCAGGTCTCCGCCGCGGCCCGGAATGCCGTCTCCGTGGGCGCCAGCTCCACGCTGAAGAGCTGCGCGGGATTCCGATTGTCCGCGGCGAGCGCGAAGCAGCTCTCCCGAGGACAGGACAGCCCCCAAGCAACGTTGATCCCCTTGGGGAGCTCGTTCGTTCGCAGCGGTTCGCTAGCCGTCACCTCGAGCTTGCTGTCGAAGCGAACGAAGGTCGGCAAGAGGTCGGCGTCATCGCACGACTCCACGTCCTCCGGGCAGTTCTCGGCCAGGGTGAGCGCGGCGAGGCCGGCCGTGGTTGCGACGATCTCGGGCACCGTGTCCCCGCCGACCACTCGCAGCCTGGCGCGCTTGTCGGGCTTGAGCTGAGCGGTCAAGCTGGCGACCTCGAGCCAGCGATCGCGCTCGCTGGTCAGGCCAGGGGTCTCCCAGACGGCGTAGGCTGGGCCGAGACCTTGCGCGGGCGCGACGACGTCGACGAGCGCCTGCTCCCCGGCGCCGGGCAGGCTGGCTGCGGGAGGAACCAGCAGCTTGCCCTGGGGATCCACCAGCGCGAGCTGGATCCTTGGCTCGAGGTTCTTGCTGTCGGACCAGCCAACGACGAGCCCATGGGAGCTGACTGCAAGGTCCAGATCCAGCTGTGCGCTGGCGGTGCCACTGACCTGCAGCGGCTTGCCCTTCAGGCCGCCTTGCTCATCCAGGAAGGCGAGCATCACCGGACCGTTGCTGCCCGCGGCGCTTCCCGCCTCCACCCAGGCGACCGCGGCGCCGCCGGCGAAGGGCACCGCCTGCCAGGCGCGAGCGGCCTTGCTGAACGGCGCAGCGCGTTTCCCTGTGGCATCGTTTAGGTCCATCGCCCAGAGCTCGGCCTTCCCCTCCCCCCTGACCGCCCAGAGCGCGAGCGCGCCCCGCTTGGTCGGCACCGCAGACAGCCACAACACCGCACTGGAGGCGCGAGTCAACGCCATCGGGCCGCTCGCCAGCTCGCCCCCCGGGCCCACCGCGAGCAGCCCGATCGTCTCCTCGGCAGCGCTCTTCTCGGTGTAGAGCAGCGCAAACCCGTTGGCCTTGAGCGGACCACCAGGCTTCGCGTCGCCAACGGGTTTCACCGTCGCCAACCCGATCTCGCCGCCCGCCGCTCCCAGCTCGTGGACGTCGCCTTGCGGCTGCCCCCTGGCGTCGAGAGCCTGACTGAACCACGCGGTGCTCGACTTCTTGCTGGCCGCCCAGATCGCCATGCTGCCCGCGGAGCTCGAACCGATGTACGGCCCCATGGTGCCGCCCGGCACCTTGGCGAAGACGTGGGAGCGAAGCCCCGTCACCTCGACGTTGGCGACGGGTCCGTCCTTCGACATCGCGCCCTTCGGACGACGAGGCAACTCGGTGGGCTCTTGGTTCCTCGCACCGCAACCGACGGCCGCGAGCAGGGCGAGGGTCGAGATCCGCGTGCTGAAGCGCTGGCTCTTCACGGCGGGCACCGTAGAAGCCCGCCGTGCCCCGCGCAACGGGAAGGCGGAATCCTGCGTCAGCTGGGCGCGTTAGCGTAGGATGCCCCCGTGACTCTCGCGCAGCGTCTCATGCTCGCCATCGCCGTCCTCACCATCGCGGTGACCGCGGCGGTCGGTTTCGGCGTGCGCGAAGCCTGGCGCAGCACGGAAGAGGAGCGCTTTCGCGAGCAGTTCAGGGAGGCCGTCTCCCGCCTGAACGAACAGCTAGGAGCGGAGATCACGAGCTTGCCGGAGATGGTCGAGCCGATCTGTCGCCACGACCCGACCCTCGACAGCACGCTGATCGACTTGTCGACCGGCCGCCTCGACTCGGGACGCAGACTCGCGGCGAGCCTGCGCGTGCCTGACATGCGGAAGGCGCTGAGGGTAGACGAGCTCGTGCTCATCACCAGTGAGGGCGAGATCCTCGGAGCGGTCCACCCAAACCTGGTCGTGGGCGCGACGGACAAGAAGCTCGCGTCGCGAATCGCCAAGCCAAGTCAAGCTGCGGGTGTCCGCGGGGGCAAGGGCGAACCGCTCGCGATCGAGGCACACTGCACTCGACGCCTGGGTAAGGTGTGGATCGGCGTCTACGCTGCCCGCCACTTGAACCGTCTCCTGGAAGACGTCGGTCGCGCGCACGGCGTCCAGCTCCGCGTGGCAACGGGGTCGAAGACGCCCAAGGCGCTGATGGTCGAACGCCTGCAGCTGGAAGAGCTCGGCGGGATCACCCTGATCGCCACCAAGTCCAGAGTACCGCTGCTGGAAGCCCTCAAGCACCTGGACGGAACGATCCTGGCGATCGGAGGCGTCACTCTGGGCGTCGCGCTGCTGCTCTCGATGCTGATGGCGCGTGGCCTCGCTCGCCCAATCGCGGACCTCTCGGAGCAGGCGCGCGCGGTGGTGGTGGGCAACCCCCAGCCCGTGCGCGGTCGTGGCGGCCGTGAGCTGCGCGAGCTCGCGGACTCGTTCAACAAGGCGATCCTCGACCTGGCGGCCCTGCGCAAGCGCCTGGCGGCGACCGAGCGCATTGCCGCACGGCGAGAGATCGCACGCCAGGTAGCCCACGAGATCAAGAACCCGCTGGCTCCGATCCGTGCCGCCGTCGAGACCTTGCGTCGCCTGCGCGCGCGGAACGACGAAGCCTTCGACGAGTACTTCGACGAAGCCACGCGCACGGTCCTCGACGAGGTGCGGCGCATCAACACCATCGTCTCCGAGTTCACTCGCTTCGCGCGCCTGCCGGCGCCGAACCCAGCCCCGCTCAACGTGGTCGAGAGCGTGCGCAAGGTGGTGATGCTCCACGAGAACACGGGAGCGGAGATCAGCTTTGGATTCGAGCCTTGCCCTGAAGTCCAGGCCGACGCCGATCAGATGGTCCAGGTCGTGACGAATTTGCTGCAGAACGCCATCGACGCCTGTCGGGACGTGGCCGCGCCGGAGGTCCGTGTCCACGTGCGACCGCTGGATGCTTCTCAGATCGAGATGCGGGTCGAGGACAACGGTCCAGGCATCCCATCCGAGATTCAGGAACGCCTCTTCCAGCCCTACGTGACCACCAAGCCACACGGTACCGGCCTCGGACTGGCGATCGTCCAGCGCATCGTGGTGGAGCACGGCGGTGACATCGCCTACGAAGACAGGCCAGCAGGAGGCGCGTGCTTTCGCGTCACCCTGCCCGTCGCTGGTCCGCCGCTCCTGTCCGAGGCCCCCCCATCGACGCGCGAGCCTCAGTAGGCACCACTGTACATCTGCGCCCGGTGCAGGCTCGCCGTGGAGAGGCGCGGCACGGCGCGATTTCGGCGGGCTCCAAGTTTCTTGTTTGCCAGCAACTGGCCCAATACTCTGTCCGTCCTCGAGCCTTGCCCGACGGCTGAGCTGACCTCCGCCACGCTTCGACCAGGAATTTCCAGGGCTATCGGGGGCCACACGCGGGCCACCAGTAGCCGCCAGCAAACGCACCACATGACACTCTCTCAGCGCCAGCTTCTCGGACTCTTGTTGGTGATCGTCGCCGCGGCGATCGGCGCCCTCGTCGGCAAGGACAACGCCATGACTGCCGCGCTCATCGCTGGTGTCGGCGGAGTCGCCGCGCTGTTGTTCGCCGGCTCCGCGGCGGGCCCCAAGCTCGACGGCATCCGCAACGCGATCCGTCGCGCCGGCATGGGCAAGTCGGTCAGCGCGCCCGAGGGCGCGCCAGAGCAGGTCTCGGCGCTGTACGAGGAACTCGGCAACCTGGTGGAGACGATCGGCGACGCCAAGGATCGCATCCGCGAGCTGGAGGCTGGCAGTGACGACAGGACCCGAGACCTGCAGAAGCAGCTGGAGCGGTTGAATCGTGCTCTGAGCGAGCGGGAGGCAGAGCTTGAATCCCTACGGAATCAGCCAGGGGTCGACTCCGAGGAGCTGGAGACCCTGCGCATCCAGCTCGCCTCCCTGGAGGACGAACATGGCACCTGGAGTCAGCGCCTGGGCCAGGCCCACGCCGCCGCCGAGGCGCTGTCCCAAGCCGTGAACATGCTGTCCGAGGGCGTCGTCCACCAGCTGGAGAGCTCGGAGCAGGCGGGCGCCCACATCAAGGAGGTCACCTCGAACCTGCGCGAGATCGCCCAGCACGTGGAGGTCCTCGCGGGCAGCGCCGAGGAGAGCAGCTCCAGCATCCTGGAGATGACCGCCACGAACGACGAGGTAGCGGAGAACATCGGGGAGCTCGGCGCGAGCGTGCGCGAGACCGTCGCCTCCATCGAGGAGATGGCGTACTCCATCAAGGAGGTCGCCAAGAACGTCGACGCCCTCTCGCTCACCGCCGAGGAGACCAGCTCCAGCATGAACGAGATGGACGTCTCGATTGACCAGGTGCAATCGAACGCCAACGAGACGGCGCGGCTGTCCGAAGAGGTGGCGCAAGACGCCGAGCGCGGCGCCGAGTCCATCCTGAAGACGATCGGCGAGATCTACCGGATCAAGGAGAGCAGCCAGGAGGCGGTGGCGGTCATTTCGAACCTCGGTTCGCGGATCGATGCCATCGGTCAGATCCTCAACGTGATCGACGAGGTCGCGGAACAGACCAACCTGCTCGCGCTGAACGCTGCCATCATCGCCGCGCAGGCGGGGGAACACGGCAAGGGGTTCGCCGTCGTCGCCGATGAGATCAAGGATCTCGCCGAGCGCGCCGGCGCGAGCACCAAGGAGATCGCCGATCTCATCAAGACCATCCAGGCCGAGAGCAAGAACGCGATCCAGGCGGTGGAGCGCGGTGCTCAGAACGTCGACCGAGGCGTGGAGGTCAGCAACGAGGCCGAGCGGGCTCTGAAGAAGATCCTCGAGAGCTCCCAGAAGAGCACCAACATGGTGCGGGCCATCGCGCGCGCGACGGTGGAGCAGGCGAAGGGAAGCAAGCAGGTCACCGACGCCATCGGGCGCATCGCCGAGACGGTCCAGCAGATCGCCGCCGCGACCGCTCAACAGGCCCGAGGCTCCGAGCTGATCATGAAGAGCGGCGAGAAGATGCGCACCATCAGCCAGCAGGTGGAACGCTCGAGCCAGGAGCAGACCCGTGGAGGCCGCCAGATCACCCAGGCGATCGAGAACATCAGCAACATGGTGAATCAGCTGAACGTCTCGCACCGTCAACAGGCCCGCGGCTCGGAAGCAGCGCTCGCCGCCGCGACCCAGATCGAGGAAGCCGCCCGTCATCAGGACATCGCGCTCAAGGAACTGCTCGAGAACACCAAGCACCTGAAGCAGCTGGTGAAGTGACTTGACGCCGCCGAGCACCGAACAGCGCAAGACGAAGCCCCCGACCCGCTTCCTCGCGATGGTCGTGATCAGCCTCGCGGCCGTGCTCCTCATCACGAGCGTCAAGCCACCGCCGCACCGCAAGATCCCTCCGAGCCTACCCTGGATGACGAAGGACGAGTTCCAGCTGCGAGTCCTCGACCACTGGTTCCCCGCGGAATCAACGAAGGAGCCACCCGCGGACGTTCGAGCTTTGCTAGGTCTCGCACGGGGAGACGAGCTCGAGGGCGGGTGGAAGGTGCGAGGGATCCGCGTTGACGACAACGCCATCCGTATCGAGGTCGTGCGGCCCAGCGCCCTGTTCGTTGCGCGAGTCCAGCTCGGAGCCCAGGAAGGCAGTCTGGTGCAAACCAAGCGCTACTCGTTGACCGCCACCAACGAGCGGCCCGGGCCTCAGTTCTTCGCAGACCTCGACCAGAGCAAGCCCGTCGAGGACATCGCCAAGCACGTCCGAGCGCGCGAAGCGCAGGTTCCCGTCCCCCGGGGTCTGACCTCGGTCACGTCCGCGCCCGCGCCTGGTCTGCCGGGGACGTTCGTGCCAGCGGAGCCGGCTGCTCCGCCTTCCTCTGCGGCCCCCTAGCGGCCGACGGTGTGGTGGTGGGGTGCGGCCACTGAGCCCTTCGAGAGCCGCGCCATCGCCTCGGTGAGCCCCTCGAGGGTGAGGTGGAACATCGGGAACACGGAGCCGATCGCCTTGCAGGTCCCTCCGCCCCAGTAGCGGGGGGGATCCGGATTCAGCCACACGGAGTGATCGAACTTCGAGGCGATGTGCACGAACCAGTCCAGCCCCGTCGGACCATCGCCGAACGTGTTGAGTCCATAGGGCGAACCCCAGGGGCCCGACCCCAGGAGTTCACCTGGCGCCATCGCCGCGTCACCCACCAGGATGACTTTCCACCGGGAATTCAACGTGTCGAGCAGATCCGGCACTGCGATGGGGTCCATCAGGTTCTCGGTGCTGAAGACGCGTCCATAGACCGCGTTGTGGAAGTAG
>JAGQIY010001037.1 GCA_020430865.1 Myxococcales bacterium | reverse complement strand
GCTTGTCCTCGGGTTTTTCTTCGGTGGCCTCGGGCTTGTCCTCGGGTTTTTCTTCGGTGGCCTCGGGCTTGTCCTCGGGTTTTTCTTCGGTGGCCTCGGGCTTGTCCTCGGGTTTTTCCTCGGTGGCCTCGGGCTTGGTGTCTGTTGGTGTCTCCGGCTGTGTCGCCGCAGGCGGCGGATCGGTCGCCGCGGCGGCGTCTCCGCCCGACAGCTTCATCGCAAGCACCCCGCCGCCGCCGAGGAGCACCACCGCCGCGATCGCCGCGCCCACGATGAGCCCAGTGTTCGACTTCTTCGGTTGGCTCTCCCCAGCCCACGCGCCCTGGGTCCCTCCCAGCGCGGGGTTGGCGGGCGCCGCCGCAGCGTGCGCAAGGCTCGCCATCGCCGGTCGCGGACCGGTCATGTCAGCCTGAGGCATCGAGACTCGGCCGCTCGCCCAGCCTTCCATTGCCGCCTGGAATTCCTTGGCGGTCTGGAAGCGGTGTGCTGGCTCCCGAGCCATCGCACGACGGATGATCTCGGCGAAGCTGCGGTCGATGTCAGGCACCAGCTGCTCGAGGGGCGGTGGCTCCTCGAGCACGATCTTGAACAGCAGCTCGTTGAAGGTGTCCGCGTTGAACGGCACTTGACCGGTGGCGCACTCGTACAGGATCACGCCGACGGAATACAGATCGGCGCGCTGGTCCATGCCCTTGGCTCCCTTGGCCTGTTCGGGAGACATGTAGTACGGCGTGCCCATGACAGCGCCTGTGCGCGTCATGGAAAAGCCGCTCTCGTTGCCCAGGGCGCTGAACTTCGAGATGCCGAAGTCCAGGATCTTCACGAAGTCCGTCTGGCCAGCGTGAGACGTCAGCACGAAGACGTTGTCTGGCTTCAGGTCGCGGTGGATGATCCCTGCGGAATGGGCAGCCTGAAGTCCCTCCAGCAACTGGTACGCGATCGGGTAGATCTGCTCGGGCGTGAGCCTCCCGACCTTGCGGATGCGATCGCTGAGGCTATCGCCATCCATGAACTCCATGACCATGTAGCGATCGCCGTCGGGCAGATCGCCCAGGTCGAGCACCTCCACGATGTGCTGCGACCCGATGCGCCCAGCAGCCTGCGCCTCGCGCTCGAAGCGCTGGACAGCGTCGGCGTTCTCAGCGACGCCAGAGTGCAGCACCTTGATCGCCACTCGGCGGTGGATGCGGGTGTTCTCGCCTTCGTACACGGCGCCCATTCCGCCTTCGCCCAGAAGTCGAACGATGCGGTACTTGCCGTCAATGATGTCGCCGGTGCTTAGGGACATGGTTGCCTCGGTTCAAACGGTCGTTTCGCGCAAAGTTGGAGGCCGCGGCCGGACACGGCCGCCCGAGCTTGCTCTCCGTTACGAAACTCATGAAGTTTACGCTCCACTGGTCGTTGCACGCTAGCACGGTCCGTGGGGTCGAGCCCAGAGAGAGGCCTGGACGGCTGTGCGGTATCGTTTTCGAACACCCTGCCAGACTCCCGACGTTTCTGGAGGTGGAAGGGTCTGGTTTCTCGACAGCTTT
>JAGQIY010001036.1 GCA_020430865.1 Myxococcales bacterium | reverse complement strand
GACGAGGTCGCGCACACCAACGCACCAGGTAGCGGGCACAAGAAGCGCTACGAAGACATCCTCGATCTGCTCCGAGTTGGAATCCACGTCTACTGCGCGTTCAACATCCAACATCTAGAGAGCTTGAACGACGTGGTGCGCAAGGCCACGGGCGTCAAGGTGCACGAGACCGTCCCGGATTCGTTCCTTCGCCGCGCGGATCAGATCATCAACATCGACTTGCCCCCGGACGATCTGCTGGAGCGCCTGCGGGCGGGGAAGATCTACCCTCAGGATCGCGTCGCCTGGGCGCTCGGGAACTTCTTCCAAGTGCAGAACCTGACGGCGCTGCGCGAACTCTCCTTGAGGGAGGTGGCGGAGGCGGTTGGCCGTGCTCAGCCAACAGATGGATCCCAGAGACTCGTACAACCGGCGGAGCGCGCGACCGGAGGTCGCGTGATGGTTTGCCTGAGCTCGCGCTCGCCCCGAACTCGGTCGCTGTTGCGGCGAGCTTCCCGCATGGCGGGCCGCCTGAATGTGCACTGGTACGCGCTCTACGTGGAAACGCCGAGCGAGGGGCCGACGCGCATCGATGCGTCGACTCAGAGGCATCTGTTCGACGGCCAGCAGATGGCGCGGGACCTGGGGGCGGACGTGCAACACATCAAGGCAACGGAGCCAGTGGAGGGGATTCTGGAGTTCGCGCGGGCCAACGGCGTGACCGACATCGTGATCGGGGTGACTGACCAGCCCTGGTACAAACAAGTGTTTGGGCTCACGGTACCGCAGCGTCTGGTGCGCCGTGCGCGCGGGTTCGATCTGCACTTGCTCTCTTCGGAGGAGGTGCCCCGATGACGTTGCGCGGCAAGTTGCTGCTGACCACGCTACCGCTGGTCCTGGCCCTAGTTCTGACTACCGGTGGGGCGTTGTACGCGGCGTTTCGCTTCGGTAGCGCACCGGACGCGATCCTGCAGCAGAACTTCAAGAGCTTCGACGCGGGCCGCAACATGGTTCACGCCATCGATACCATCGACGGCCTCGTGTTCGCTGCAGCTCTCCGCAGGGAACCGTTTCAGCGCGAGGCTGCGGCGCGGGCGATCGCCGACTTTGATCGAGAGTTACGCACGCAGGAAGGCAACATCACCGAGACCGGCGAGAGAGAAGCTACCAAAGCGTTGCGCACGCGCTGGGAGCGCTACGTCGCGGATCTGGATGAGGCTTCGTCCACGTCTCGGCTGGAGGCCTATCTCAAGCGTTCCAGCGAGCTCCAGGCGGCAGTCGACACCATTCTGGATACGAACCGCGGGGCAATGCATCGGAAGAGCGACCTCGCCCGGGAGGAGTCTCGTCGCATCGGCGTGATCCTTGGGAGCGCTGCCCTGGTGGCCTTGTTGCTCGCGTTGGTGTTCACCGGCACCTCCCTGCGACGCACCCTGGCCCCGGTGCGAGTCCTGGAGCGCGCGGTAGGCAGACTCGCTGATGGGGACTTCGAGGCTCGCATCCGCTTCTCGGGGAGCGATGAGATCGCGTCGCTGTCGCGTTCGTTCAACTACATGGCGGAGCGACTTCTCAGGTATCGGCAGAGCAGTGTCGGCGAGCTCCTGGAAGCCAACGGGCGCCTCGAGTCGGTGATGGACAGCCTGGCGGATGGAGTCATCGTCTACGACCTGGACGGGACGCCCACCGCAAACAATCAAGTGGTAGTCCAGTGGACGGGGCACGAACTGACGCTGGAAGCCCTGCCAGAGGCGCTGCAAGATACCGTGCGGAATGCCTTCGAGACGGTGAAGGAGACGGGCCAAGCTTATGAACCGCGATCGATTGCCGATGCGGTCGAGGTACCTGGTGCGCCAACCCCCCGCTGGCTGCTGGCGGGAGCGACTCCAGTGCGGGCGCGCGATGGGTTGCTGTCCGGGATCACCGTCGCGCTTCGGGATGTGTCGACGATGCACCGCCTGGAGGGCTTTCACGGCGATCTGGTCGCCGCGGCGGCCCATGAGTTGCGCACGCCGCTCACCTCGCTGCACATGGCCGTGCACTTGTGCCTAGAAGGCGCCGCCGGGTCTATCACGGATCGACAG
>JAGQIY010000107.1 GCA_020430865.1 Myxococcales bacterium | reverse complement strand
GGACGCCCTGAAGCCGGGCGACTCGGCGGTGCTCCAGGCGGATCAGCGCGGGCGGAAAGGCCACGGCGAGGAAAGTCGCGGAGCGGGCTGGACGGATCGCGGCGGCCAGCACGGCCGTCGGGTCATCCGGGAGCGTGCCGGGGAGGGTGGGGCCCGGGGTGAGCTCTCCAGTGTCGATGTCGAGGAACGAGACCCGCTTGTCGTCGATCACCAGGTACTCGGAGCCACCCAGCGGCGTGACGCTGCCCCGATAGCCGTGGAGCACCCGCCACCCAGCAGTCTCCGGGTCGACCAACAGCGTGACGCCGTCAGGTCCGCAGCAGCGCAGGGCGGCCAGGATCGCAAACCGGCCTGGCCAGAGCGCGGACCACAGACCAAAGCCTTCGAACGCATGCGTCGACACCGCGCTGTGTTGGAGGACCCCGGCCTGCGTGGCGGTCGGCGCTGGATACTCGAGGAGCGTCGCTTGCACCTGGTACTTCCCGATGCCCTTGCTGTCGACTGGGCTCAGCAGCAGTGCTCGGTTTCCGTCGGGAGAGCGTGCGGCGGCGACGCCAGCTGGATCCATCACCGGGAACTGGGTAGTGAACGCGTCGCAGCTGCGCCGCGACTCGTCGCATAGCTCGAGCTGATTCCCGTTCGCTCTCACGCTGAGCGTCGGGTCTGCTTGCGGCTGCAGGGCCGTCCCGCTCCGCAGGACACCAGGGACCTTGTGATACGTTTCTGTGCGGATAATATCGCCGTGGGCGTCCCAGAACGCGCAAGCGGCGGCGTCGCCCCACGGCTCCCCATAGCAGGCCCACATCTCCCGCTCCGACGCGCCCGAGTAGGCGACGCTTTGCTTGGCGAACTCCGGGTCCAGGCATGGCAAGCGGCGAGGGAGGGCAGCGGGAGCCTCGGCCACTGGTGACACGGCCCGCGCAGGGGGGGCGACCGACGCTGGCGAACGCCTGTCGGGAGCACACGCGGCCAGCGGTGATAGCAGTACCAAGAGCCTAGTGCCAATGACCGAACGTCTCATTTATATCCCCAGGGAACCTGTAGAGTAGCGCTTGCTTGCTGGATGTTGAAGCGCAACCTCACGCGCGGCCAAGCGGAGCTCCAGCGCGCCCTTCCGCTTGCAGGCGTGCGGCTGGAGACGGACGCTGCTCCTCACCCCCAGACCTGGTGGCGGCTCGAGCATGAGCAGCAACGGCTCAGGCCGGCCTGGTCAGTCGGCGAAGTACGCGGAATTTGCCAGTTCGCGCCGTTTGTTGGGGCAGACGCCGTGGACTGCGGTAGACCAACCCCGACCATGGGATACGGCAGGAACATCGACCAAGTCGTGGGTGGGATGAGCCGGCTGCTGCACCTCCGCGGCGCCAAGCAGAACACGCTCCCGGACCTGGACCCGTACCTCGACAAGGCTCCAGACGAGCTGTTCCCGGAGCCGCCGCCGATCACCGACATGAAGGTGGAGCGTCGCCTCGTGGACAAGGCGCTGAGGACCAGCACGTTGCGCTGGACCAGCGCTCATGAGGTGCTGTGTCCCAAGTACGCCCGGCGCCACCGCGGGGAGTACAAGCGGAACCTCACCGCATGGGCACGCTGGATCCGTCCGGAAAGGCAAGTGCGACCGACGTGCCTGATCTACGTCCATGGCTGGCTCGAGCCCGGCTCCTGGGTCGAGGAGGCGACGCTGTTTCGCGCCTGGACCCGTGAGCTACCCGTCGACATCGTGCACGTCTCGCTGCCATTTCACGGCAAGCGGAACCCGCGCGGGGCGCTATTCAGCGGCGAGTACTTCTGGACTGCCGATCTGGTGCGCTCGATGGAGGGCGTGCGCCAGGCCGTTTGCGACACGCGCTCGCTGATGGACTGGCTCCGGGGCCACGGCTACGAGCGAGTCGGTGTTACCGGGATCAGCCTCGGCGGTGCGCTGACGATGATCACCGGCTGCGTGGAGCCGCTCCCCGACTTCATCATCCCGATCATCGGGCACCTCGAGCTGCAAGACGCCGTGGAGCACGCGCCGATCCTCTGGCGTATGAAGCATGATCTCGAGAAGTGGGGTATCGACCACGCCGCCCGCACGAGACTGTTCGATCGCCTGCGCATTTCGACCTACGAGCCGAAGCTCGAGCAGCGGAAGCAGCTGTGGATCGAGGCGCGCGAAGACGTGTACATCGACGCGAAGATGGTCGAGAAGCAGTGGAATGCCTGGGGCCAGCCGAACATTTTCTGGATCGACGGCGGCCACATGAGCTTTCCCCTCGCGGTCCCCGCGATGACCGAGCGCATCGGTCAGTTCCTTGAGGAATCAAAATAGCAGGCTCCGCGGCCTTCCGCCTCGCAGTCCGTCCGCCGAGCCAAGCGAACCACCATAGAGGCAGCACGAGCGGCGGCTCGTTGAAGCGCCAGTCACTCACCGCGGCGTCCGCCGCGCTGGCGCGGAACAGCTCGCGCATGGCCTCGTAAGGTTTCGCTGCGCATCCGTGCGGGGAGTTTGGGGGAGAGAGCGCTACAGCGTGAACCCGAGGTTCAGGTTGGCCATGGGAAGCCACGTCGAAGCGTCCTCACTTGCGCTCCCGAGGTCCGCCTTCTCGGCACTTACTTCCGCGAGGACACGCGTGAAGCCACCCTGGATGACCAGGGTGAAGCCCCCGCTGGTGATGCCCTTGTAGCCGATCAGCCCGCTGAGCAGCGTTCCGCGCCCGCTGCCCTTGACGCCCGGCTCCGGTTCGCCCTCACCCGAGAATCGAAAGACCTCGCCCGTGACGGCCAGGCCATCGAAGGCACTGGAGTAGATGTTGAGCTGGCCGCCGTACTCCCAGACGCTGTAGTCGTCGCCGTCCACCTTGAAGTTGCCGCGCCCCAGCACGCCGGCGATCCCGACATGGTCGAAGGGTCGAAGCTCCAGGGTACCCTCGGCCAGCGGCCCGATCAGGTGAAGCAAGCTCAAGCTGACGGTCACGCTCGAGGGACCGCGCTCATCGTCCTTGCGCGGCTCGTCTGCTGGGCGATCCGTGGCTGGACCTGGGGACTGGTAGTAACCTGACCAGGCGTAGCCAGCTCGAGCTGGAGGCGGCTGCTGAGTGTATCCTTGAGGATACGATTGACTCGAGTAGTACTCAGGAGCCGCCGGGGCGGCTCGAGGTGCTGGAGCGCTCGGCGCCGCTGGCGGCACGTAGGCGTGTTCACCGGGCTGGGGAGCAGGCGCGCTCGCCTCCGGCAGCGGAAAGCTACGGGTTGGCTCTGCGTGGGCCAGCCCAGGCACCAGCACCGCGCTCAGACCGAGGACCAGGGAAGGGAGGCGCATTCGCATAGTCTTGGGTCAGGACTACGGCCGCGCGAGCGATTGGCTTGAATTCGAGTGCTCGGATTTGGCCGAGCGTTCCGCTAGCTACGCGGACACACGGTTGCGGTGAACCCACGTGGGAAACCGCTGAATCTTTCGCGCGGTCGGGCATCTCAGGGTCTGGTGGTCGTTCGGGCGGCGCACGTGGGCGACACAAACGACACAAGCCGCCATGTCGGAGGACGTGGCGGCTTGGCGCTGATGTGTGTGCGGCTCAGTTTTCTGATGCGCGCTCCTTGACCGCCTGGTTCTCCTTCATCCAAGGCATCATCGCGCGCAGCGTCTTGCCAACGGTCTCGATGGGGTGCTCGGCGCCGGCGGCCTCGAGGCGCTTGAAGTTCGGCTTGCCGGACTTGTGCTCGCTGATCCACTCCTCCGCGAACTGCTTGGTCTGAATTTCCTTGAGGATTTGCTTCATGGTGGCCTTGGTGTCCGCGGTGACGACGCGCGGTCCACGGGTCAGGTCTCCATACTCCGCGGTGTTGCTCACGGAGTAGCGCATGTTGCCGATGCCGCCTTCGTAGATCAGGTCGATGATCAGCTTCAGCTCGTGGAGACACTCGAAGTAGGCCATCTCGGGGGCGTAGCCGGCTTCGGTCAGGGTCTCGAAGCCAGCCTGGATCAGCGCCGTCAGGCCGCCGCAGAGCACGGCTTGCTCGCCGAACAGGTCGGTCTCGGTCTCCTCCTTGAACGTCGTCTCCAGGATCCCGGCGCGGCCACCGCCTATGGCAGAGGCGTAGGAGAGGGCGACATCCTTGGTGTCACCGCTCGCGTCGTGGTGGATCGCGATCAGCATCGGGACGCCGCGACCGTTCGCGTACTCGCGGCGCACGGTGTGGCCGGGCGCCTTGGGCGCGACGAGGAACACGCCGACGCCGCTCGGAGGCTCGATGTAGCCGAAGTGCACCCCGAAGCCGTGGGCAACGGCGAAGTAGTTCCCCGCCTCGAGACCAGGGGCGATGTCCTCCTTGTAGATGTCCGGCGCCAGCTCGTCAGGCACCAGCATCATCACCACGTCGCCCCACTTCGCGGCTTCCCTGGGGCTCACGACGGTGAGTCCTTCGGCCTCTGCGCGGGCCTTGCTGCCGCTCCCTTCGCGCAGACCGACGCGCACTTCGACGCCACTGTCTTTCAGGTTGAGCGCGTGGGCGTGGCCCTGACTTCCATAGCCGATGATGGCGACCTTCTTGCCCTTGATGAGGCCCTGATTCGCGTCGGCGTCGTACAAAGCTTTCATTTGGTTTCTCCGAAAGGTTGGCGGATCTACTTCCGCGCGGATTAAGTTCGTGGAAGGGGTTGGGGGTGAGGGGTCAAGCGGCGGAGCTGCTCGACGGTGCCTCGGTCTCGCTCAGAGGACGCTGCAGGGCGATCGGCGCAGACCGCACCATGTCGCGGATCCCCAGCGGTCGGAGCAACTCGATGAAGTTGTCGACCTCCGCGCTCGAGGCGGTCACCTCCAGGGTGAAGGCGGTCGGCGCGTAGGCGATGACTCGAGCGCCCACCAGCTTGATGATGCGCTCGAGGTCCTCGCGGCACTTCGCGTTCGGGACGTTGACGGTCGCGAGGCAGAGCTCCCGCTCGACGTGCTTTCCTTCCACGACATGGTGAACGCGGCGCACGCGGATCAGCTTGTGCACCTGCTTGGTGATCTGCTCGATGATCGCGTCGTCACCGCGGGTCACGAGGATCACGCGGGAGTACCGTGGGTCCAGCGTCGGGCTGGCGGTGATCTTGTCGATGTTGAAGCCGCGACCGCTGAACAGGCCGACGATGCGAGCGAGCTCGCCGAAGCGGTTCTCGACCAAGATGCTGAGGACGTGACGTTCGGCGCTCATGCTAGCTCCCTCGTGTCGTGTTCCTTGTCGTCAGGCTCGAGCACGATCTCGTAGTGCGCGGCGCCCGCGGGAATCATCGGGTAAACGTTGGCTTCCTTCTCGACGATGATGTCCATGATCACCGTTCCCTTGGTGTTGAGCCCTTCTTCGAGCACCTTGCGTAGCTCGCTCGGATGTTCCGCGCGGAGTCCCGTGGCCCCGTAGGCCTCGGCCAGCTTCACGAAGTCGGGGAAGTACTTCATGCCGACGGACGAGTAGCGGCGACTGTAGAAGAGCGCTTGCCACTGCCGAACCATGCCGAGGTAGTTGTTGTTGAAGATGATGATCTTCACGTCCAGGCCCTCGTGGACGCAGGTGGCGAGTTCCTGGATGCACATCTGGATCGAGCCGTCACCGGTGATGCAGATGACTCGACGATCTGGGTTGGCCAGCGCCGCGCCCATTGCCGCGGGGAGTCCATAGCCCATCGTGCCGAGGCCACCAGAGGTCAGCCACGAGCGGCCGCTCTTGGCGGGGTAGTACTGCGCGGCCCACATCTGATGCTGACCCACGTCCGTCGCGCAGATGTCCTCGCCCTGAGTGATGTCGGCGATCTCCTCCATCAGGCGCTGAGGCATGATGGAGTCTTCGCGGTCCTTGTACTTGAGCGGGTGCTTGGTGCGCCACTCGTCCAAGGTAGCCCACCAGTTGGTGCGCGGAGGCGGCTCGCTCGGGGTCGCGTCCAGCTCCTCCAGGAACTGCTGCGTGACGGTCTTGGCATCGCCCACGATCGGAACGTCGCACTTCACGTTCTTGTTGAGGCTCGTGGGATCGATGTCGACGTGGATGATCTTCGCCTTCTTGGCGAAGCAGTCGAGGCGGCCAGTCACGCGATCGTCGAAGCGCGCGCCCACGTTCACGATCAATTCGGCCTCGGCCATCGCCATGTTTGCGGTGTAGGTGCCGTGCATGCCGAGCATGCCGAGGCATTGCTTGTGTCCGTAGGGGAACGCTCCCAGGCCCATCAGCGTGGGCGTCACGGGCAGATTGAGCCGCTCGGCGAGCTGAACGATCTCCTCGTGGGCGTTGGCGTTGACCACGCCTCCACCGATGTACAGCACCGCGCGCTCGGCCTCTCGCATCATCTCCACTGCGCGCTTCACCTGCATGGGGTGGCCCTTCACCGTGGGCTTGTACGAAGGCAGGTCCACGGACTCCGGGTACACGAAGGGGAACTCCGCAGCCGTCACGTCCTTGGGCAAGTCGATCAGCACGGGTCCGGGGCGCCCGCTACGCGCGAGGTAGAACGCTTCCTTGATGATGCCCGCGAGCTCCGAGACGTCGCGCACCAGGTAGTTGTACTTGGTGCAGGGGCGAGTGATGCCGGAGATGTCGGCCTCCTGGAAGGCGTCGTTCCCGATCATCGACGTCGCCACCTGTCCGCTGATCACGACGATGGGCGTGGAGTCCATCATCGCGTTGGCGAGCCCGGTGATCACGTTGGTTGCGCCCGGCCCGCTGGTGACCAGGCAAACTCCGACCTTGCCCGTCGACTGTGCGTAGCCCTCCGCCGCATGAACTGCGCCTTGCTCGTGGCGCACCAGCACGTGGCGGAGCCGGTCCTCCGCGTGGTGGAGCTCATCGTAGACGTGGAGGATCGCACCGCCGGGGTAGCCGAAAATGGTGTCGACCCCCTCTGCCAGCAGGCTCTCTACGACGATCTTCGCGCCCCGCATCACGGGTGCATCGATCGCAGCCTCGGCTGCATCAGCGGCGTTGCCATTGTTGCCATTGCCCTTCGACGATTTCGGCGAAGCCGGCGGGCGACTGCTGTGGCGCGCGGCGCTGCCCTGGCTCACTGTGCCTCGAGCGCTTGACATATCAGGTCTCCCATTTTCTGCGTGGTAATATCACCGCCCAGGTCGGCCGTGAGATGGCCTGCCTGGAGCACTGAATCGATGGCCGCCTCGACGCGCCGCGCCTGCTCCGGCAAGCCGAGGCTGCTCTGGAGCATCGCCGCCACGGAGGCGATCGTGCCGATGGGGTTGGCGATGCCCTTGCCGGCGATGTCCGGGGCGGAGCCGTGGATCGGCTCGTAGAGCCCCGGGCCATCCCCGAGGCTCGCGCTGGACAGAAGGCCAATCGACCCCGAGAGTACTGCAGCTTCGTCCGTGAGGATGTCGCCGAACATGTTGCCCGTGACCACCACGTCGAAGCGACCTGGGTTCTTGATCAGGTCCATCGCCGCAGAGTCGACGTACTGATGCGCGAGCTCGACGTCGGGATAGTCGCTCTTCTGCAGCTCACTCACGACCTCGCGCCAGAGGCGTGAGACCTCGAGCACGTTGGCTTTGTCCACGCTCGTTACGTGCTTCTTGCCCCCGGCCTCGCCTCGCGCCCGTGCCAGTTCGAAGGCGACGCGCGCGACGCGGATCACCTCGGACTCGCTGTAGATCATGGTGTTGAAGGCCTTGCCCACCTCGCGATCCCAGCCCCGCGGCTCGCCGAAGTAGATCCCGCCGAGCAGCTCGCGCACGACCACCATGTCGGTTCCGCGCAGATACTCGGCCTTGATCGGCGCTCGACCGACCAGGCTTGGGTAGATCTTCACGGGCCGCAGGTTGGCGAAGACGCCCAGGGCCTTGCGCAGGCGCAGCAAGCCCTTCTCGGGTCGCTTGTCGGGGGTGAGGCCGTCGTACTTCGGACCGCCAACTGCCCCGAGGAGCACCGCGTGAGCCTGCTTGCAGGCGCTCTCGGTGCGGGCAGGCAGAGGATCGCCGTCGGAGTCATGGGCTGCGCCGCCGATCGGAAGCTCGAGCATCTCGAGCTTCCTTCCGGCTGCCTTCACGCAGGCTTCCAGCACCTGAGTTGCGGCGCGTGTGACCTCGGGACCGACGCCGTCTCCGGGTAGGGAGACGACGCGCAAGCTCTCATCGGGTTTCGGAGTTTGACTGCTCATGTACGACTCTCGATCGGCGCCTGGTCTGGCTGGGTTACTGGCTGATGATCTGGGGCGCCTTCTCGGCGACGGCGACCTGCGGTGGCTTGATGGCCTCGCGGAGCGCCAGGGCCTTGTTCACCGCGGAGAGGTAGGCCTTGACCGACGCGGCGACGATATCCGTATCCACCGCACGGCCGCTGAACGTCTTGTCCGCGATCTGTACCCGTACGGAAACCTCACCCTCGGTCTCACGCCCAGTGCCGACGGCGCGCAGCTCATACTCCACGACCTTGCCGGCGTAGCCGGTGATGGTGTCGACGGCGCTGTACGCGGCTTCTACCGGCCCGTCTCCCAGAGCGCAGGCAGCGAAGGTGCGACCATCGCGCGTCAGCTGCACCGTCGCGGTCGCTGGCTTCACGCTGCCCGCCGAGGCCTGAACCAGGTTGATGGTGTACGGAGGCTCGGGCGGTGGGCGATTGTCCAGGGCCAGCTGGATCAGCTCGTCGTCGTCGAGGGCCTTGCCGACCTCGCAGGCCTTGAGGAAGTTGTCGTAGACGTGGTTCAGCTGAGCCCCGGTCATGGGGTGTCCCAGCTCGGTCAGGCGCGCGGCCAGGGCGCGCCTCCCCGAGTGACGTCCGAGCACCAGCTGGGCTGGCGGCGCGCCAACGGACTCCGGCGTCATGATCTCGTAGGTGCGTCGGTCCTTGAGCCAGCCTTGCTGGTGTACACCGGATTCGTGGGCGAAGGCGTTGCGCCCAACGATCGCCTTGTTGGGTTGCGCGCCGACGCCGGTCAGCGCGCTGAGCAGCTGACTCGTCTCGAAGATCTTCTCGTGGTTGATGTTGGTCGTGTAGGGAAGCGCATCCCCGCGGATTCGTAGGGCGGTGACGATCTCCTCGAGGGAGGCGTTCCCGGCGCGCTCCCCGATGCCGTTGATGGTGCACTCCACCTGCCGCGCACCAGCTTGCACGGCAGCGAGGGAGTTCGCGACGGCCAGTCCCAGATCGTTGTGGCAGTGGGTGGAGATGATCACGTCGTCGATGTTTCGGACGTTCTCCTTCAGCAGGCGGATGCGCTTGAAGTACTCCTCGGGCACGGTGTAGCCGACGGTGTCCGGGATGTTCACCACATCGACGCCTTCATCGACCACGGCTTGCACGACCTCCACGAGGAAGTCCTTGTCGGTACGGGTGGCGTCCTCGGGGCTGAACTCCACTTCCGGGAACAGCTTCTTGCCGAGGCGCACCGAGCGCACGATCAGGTCGAGGGCGTCCTTCTTGTCGAGTCCTGTCTTCGCGTCCAGGTGGAGCTGGCTGGTGCCAAAGAACAGGTGCAAACGGGGCTTGTCGGCGGGCTCCAGGCCACGAACGCAGGCCTCGATGTCTCCATCGTTGCAGCGGGCGAGCGTGGCGATCGTGGCGCGCTTCACTGCCCTTGCGATTTGTCTCACCCCCTCCAAATCCTCGGGGCTTGCCGCGGGGAAGCCCGCTTCAATCACGTCGACGCCGAGCTCATCGAGCTGCCGGGCGAGGGCCAGCTTCTGCTCCGCCGTCATGCCGTAGCCCGGCGATTGCTCACCGTCGCGCAGCGTCGTGTCGAAGATTCGAACTACATCGTCCATCGGTTCCTCCTACGTCGGCCTCCGTTCGGCCGAAGAGGAGTCACCGCGGGTCAGCGATGAGTCAGCTCGGTCCGAGCAGCAGGCGCGACGCTTACTGGGCTGTCCCCAGTACCTCGTGCACAGGTCGTAAGTGGTGCGAGTGGGCTGCTCATCTCTCTCGTTCCAGGCCATCGCAACCGCGCGATGACAGACGTCGAGTATGCGGCGCGTCACGGATCGCTTCAAGCGGAAACGTGACGCGCAATTCGCTGCCATCTCCCCTTCTCGCATCATTGGTGTCGTCCGTGCTTTGCTCCCTCGGTCGCCGGCTCGTCAAGCCTGGGTCCGAGCCTCCTTCGTACTTGCATCATCGGTGCACACAACCTGTGCCGAATCTCCCCGTTGCTGATCTCTTCACGCCTTCGGGCAGCGCTCGCCCACCAGCGTCCGCACCTCGTGGGCTAGCTCCAGTGGTTGACGTAGGGCAAGCGGGCCGCGACCTCGGCTACCTGGTCCGAAGCCTCCAATAGCTCCGCCGTGGAGTCCCAGCTGCCTTCGATGAAGGCGGTGCGTGGGCCCTCGGGGATCTGAACGCTGACCTCCAGGTCACCCGCCTCGAGGCGTTGGCTCACGAGGTCCAGGTGCAGCGGCAGCTTGGGGTCGGCGCTCACGCGGCGCATGACCTCAGCCAGGTCGGCGGGCGAGGCAGTCACGCAGGGCATCCCTACGGAAATGCAGTTGCCAAAGAAGATCTCGGCGAAGCTCTCTCCCACGATGGCGTCGATGCCGAAACGGTGAATCGCCTGCGGGGCGTGCTCACGCGACGAGCCGCAACCGAAGTTGTCTCCGACCAGCAGCAGCGTCGCGCCCGCGTATGCCGGGTCGTCGAAGGGATGTTGCTTGCCTCGTCTCTCGAGCGCAGCCCGGTCATCGGCGAATACGTGCTCGCCGAGGCCGTCGAAGACGATGCTCTTGAGGAAGCGCGCTGGAATGATGCGGTCGGTGTCGATGTCGTTGCCCGGCAGCGGCAGGGCGGTGCCGCGAAACGCAGCTCGCTTCATGCCCTGGGTCATGGGGTCACCTCCAGCAAGCCGCGCACGTCGGTCACCTCGCCGGCGAACGCAGCCGCGGCCACCATGGCCGGCGACATCAACAGCGTCCGCCCTTCGGGTGAACCCTGGCGACCCTTGAAGTTGCGATTGGAGGACGAGGCGCAGATCTCGTCGCCGTGGAGTCGGTCGGGGTTCATCGCCAGGCACATCGAGCAGCCGGGTTCGCGCAGCTCGAAGCCCGCTTGCTTGAGGATGCGGTCGTAGCCGCGCCGGCTGATCTCCGCCTTCACCGCCTGTGAGCCGGGGACGGCGAGTGCGCGAACGTTGGGCGCGACGTGCACCGGTCGACCTGCGTTGCGGCGGGCCTCGATCAGCTCCGCGACGACCTGGAAGTCGCTGATGCGAGCGTTGGTGCAGGAGCCAATGAAGGCCACGTCGATCTGAGTGCCCGCGATGGGCTGGCCCGCGGCGAGCTTCATGTAGTCGTAGGCTTGGGAGACGTTCCCACGCTCGGTCTCGGAGAAGGCCTCGAGTCCAGGCACCCGCCCGCTGACCCCCACGGACTGACCAGGAGTGATGCCCCAGGTCACCACCGGTTCGATCTCCGCCGCGTCGTAGCGCACGACGTCGTCATACGTCGCGTCGACGTCGCTCCGGATGCTCTCCCAGTAGCGCAGGGCTTCCTCCCAATTATCTCCGTGGGGAACTGCTTCGCGGCCCTTCAGGTAGTCGTAGGTCGTCTGGTCAGGGTTCACGTAACCGACCCGAGCGCCACCCTCGATGCTCATGTTGCAGACGGTCATGCGCTCTTCCATGTCGAAAGCGTCGAAGACGTCGCCAGCGAACTCGTACGCGTAGCCCACCCCGCCCTGGACACCCAGGCGGTTGATGATGAAGAGCGCCACGTCCTTGGCATAGACGCCAGGACCCAGCTTGCCGTTCACCTCCACGCGCCGCACCTTCAGCTTGCTCACCGCGAGCGTCTGCGTGGCCAGCACGTCGCGCACCTGAGACGTGCCGATGCCGAACGCGAGCGCGCCGAAGGCGCCGTGGGTCGAGGTGTGGGAGTCGCCGCAACAGATCGTCATCCCTGGCTGCGTCAGCCCGCGCTCGGGACCGAGCACGTGGACGATGCCGTTCTCCTGCCGCTCCTGGGAGTAGAAGCGGATCCCGTGCTGCTTCACGTTCGCTTCGAGTGCGCTCAGCATCGCCTCGGCCTGTGTGTCCTTGAAGGGGCGCAACAAGCTGTGGGTTGGGATGATGTGGTCCACCGTCGCGAAGGTGCGCTGCGGGTAGGCGACGCTCAGGCCCCGCTCTTCGAGCATCGCGAAGGCTTGCGGGGTCGTCACCTCGTGGATCAAGTGCAGGCCGATGAACAGCTGGTACTGCCCGCTGGGCAAGCGGCGCACCGTGTGCAGGTCGAAGACCTTCTCGTACAGGGTTCTTCCCATCTCTAGTCCTTGAGCTCGCGGAGCTGGTCTGGCGAGTGAGGTGTCTGATCACCGAGTCCCGCGTACTCCTCCAGCCGGGCCGCCAAGTCGAAGCCGAACGCGGTGAACACCGTGAGTTGTTCGTCGTCGAGGTCCAGCCAGACGTCTTGGACGGCTCGCTCTCGCTGCTTTCGTAGGCGCAACATCGTGCGCTTGCCCTTCGGGGTGAGCGCGTAGTCCCGCTGCCGTCCGTCCGCCTTGGACACAGTCACGTTCACGAGTCCCTTGTCGATCAGCTGGCGCAGGATCTTCGACACCGCTGCGGGAGTCGACTCACGCCGTCGAGCGAACATGCTGGGCATGAAGTCTTCACTGGAGATGCCGTCGAGCACACGCCATTCGCGCTCCGTGATGCCCACGCTGCTGGCCAGCTGTTCCCTTCGGCGCTGGAACACCTCCGTGAGGCGCTGGAGAGCATGAATTGCCGCGTGGATTTGTGCGATCTGGGGGTCCGCTGCGTGCTCCACGGGCTTGACCAGCTCCAGATCCGGAGCGGCGTGGTCACGGCCCTCACCCTGGGCGAGGCCTTTGTTGCTGGGTGGGCTCATGGGCAGGGCTGGCAGCTTACCCATTGCAATTGTTGAGGCTAGTAAATTATCTCTAAAAGGCAGCTAATGTCGGTGGTTGACTGATAAGTCCTTGAAGTTATTGCGTTGTACGCTGATGGGGCCTGCGCGAGTCTCACTGGGCGTCTGCGCAGCGAACACGATGTCGGGTTCGGGACTCGAGGGCGGGAGAGGACAGCGAGACAGCGCGGCAGGCGCGAAGGGCCATGCGCTCGGTCGCGAAACCGGCCATCATTCGCTCATGCGAGGGTCGGGCCTGAGGCAGGGAGTGGTGGCGCTATGCGCGATCTTGGCACTTGGTGGCTGCGGCGACACCGGCGCCGGGGTAGCGGCCCAGGCCGGCGCGGGCGGTGCGGGCGGTAGCGGGACTGGCGGCGCAGGCGCCGAGGCAGGCGCCGGCGGGAGTGGCGCGAGCACTGGCGAATGGACCGAGCTACTCGCGGGCGACTGGGAACTCGACCCGGCTGACGAAGGCTACCGCTGCGTGCTCTTCACGGTTCCCGAGCAGATGTACGTGTCGGCGTTTCGACCGATCGCCCCCAATGGCACCCACCACACGGTACTCAGCCGAGAGCTGACGTCCCAGGCCGATGGCGTCTACTCGTGCGATGCCGGAACCAATGGGCCGGTCATGATCTATGGATCGGGAGTGGGGACCACGCCTCTGGAGTTTCCGCGCGGAGTTGCCGTGAAGCTCGAGGCGGGAGAGAAGCTGCTGCTGAACCTACACCTCTTCAATGTCAGCCCGGACCCGCTCTCGGGACGCTCGGGAATCGAGGTGCGGAGGGTCGATCCTGGCGACGTCGAGCACGAGGCGGAGATGCTGCTCGCTGGTAAGGATCAAGGCCTGGCGATCGACACGGGGGAGAACACCCAGACGGGGCACTGCACGATGAACGGAGACGTGAACGTCTTCGCGGTGATCCCCCACATGCATCAGCTCGGGATCCACATGAAGGTCAGCGCCCAGACCGCAGGCGGCACCCTGCCACTGGTAGACACGGACTACACCTTCGACGACCAGCAGTATCACGTGCAGGATCCGCTCGTACCCCTGAAGTCGGGAGACCAGATCCAGGTTGACTGCACCTACTACAATGACCGCGGGGAAATGGTGTTCTTCGGTGATAGTAGCCTCGCCGAGATGTGCTACGCAGGCGTCTATCGCTACCCCGCTCTGGGGACGCCCTACATCACGTGCACTCGATGAGTGGGGGCAGTGAACGGTTGCGTGCCTGGCACGAGGCTGGCACCGACGCTGCGTAGGTAGCGTCGAGGCGAACGTAACGTCGCGATAACCGACGCCGACTCGACGAGTGATTCCCGTGGTGTGGGAATCCACGGAGCAGGATGCGCCAACCGTCGGGAGCGGTGCGGGTCCATCGGGCGAGAGCAGCGTTCGCAGCGTATACTGCTCGCACAGGGGGAACCATGACACTACTAGGCAAGAGCCTCTCGCTCACCTTCTCGGGAGAGAGCACCGACCACCTGCTGGATCAGCTGAAGCTCGCTGCGACGAAGGCACAGATGCTGGGCTACACCGACGTCGATCTGGCGGACGCATCGGACGCCATCTGCATGCGCCTCAAGATCGTGCAGATGAAGCGGGATACCAGCTTTGCTCACGCGCTCTCCTATGCGATGGGCGAGGTCGGCCGCGGTCGCTCCGAAGCTCTGGGCATCATCTGGGACGGGACCAGCGTACGCCTTTCTACTATTTCCGTGCGGCAAGAGTCGGCCTGACGGTAGGTGAGGCGGCCGCTCCCCTCCGGCCTGGCCATCGGGTCGCAGGCGGACGATCGAGCGCGCGGCGCGCCGCGCCCGAATGGGCGAATCGAGCACGTTTGGCGCTGCGGCCGCTCGTCCTCGCTTTTTTTGGGCGTTTCCTGGGAAAAGACGCGTAGCATCACGACCCGGCAGATCCCTCCCTGCTGTTCGGAATACCATGCAGTTACGCGAGATGTTGAAGAGCGGAGCTCAGCTCCCGGAGATCAGCGAGTGGCTCGATCGCGCCTCTTCGGGGCAGAGACTCGAGGCAGCGTTCGAGCTAGGGCGGAGCGCGCAGCGGAGCCTGTATCGCCTGGCGGAAGCGTCGAAGCCAATCACCCTGGAGCACTTCGTGCCCGAGGAGATGAACGCTGTCGAGGCGGTGCACCACCGCGGGCGTAACACCTTGCCCTTGCCGCCGAAGCACCGCCTCTTCGAGAAGCGCTTCTGTCGACCCCGCGACGGCTCTGCGCGGCTCTTTGGCTACAATCACTCACCGTCCCGCAGGCTGATCGGTCCCGGCTACTTCGTCGCTCGCAGCACCGAGAACGAGCCGACCTGGAAGTCGCGCGGAGCCATCGTCGTCGACTACTTCCAGGTGCCTGACGGTGAGGTGCCTTCGAGCTGGCCCGAGGTCGTCCCGAACACCAAGGGTCTGCAGCGCTTCGTGTTCAACGGCACGCGAGACTTCATGCGTCGGGTGTCGAACCACGTGTCCATTGGCGCCGCGTACAAGGGCGAGAAGGCGTTGGACCACTACTTCATCCTGGTGCGTGAGATCTGAGGTCGCGCAGGTTGGGCCGTGGAAGCCCCCGCCTGCCGGGTGGCGAGCCGAGTTTGCCAGCGCCAGCCCGGCGTACGACCAGTTCTGTCCGAGCGTGCTCCAGGCGCTGAGCGCCTGGGAGGAGTTTCCACCCGTCGCTGCCTGGGGAGCGGAGTTGCCGCGCGGACAGGCGGCGTCCGCCGTGAGCTTCGTCGAGCAGGACGAAGCGGCGATCAAGCGCGCTGGCGGCTATGACTTCTTCATCCGCGAACGGCGCGCGGTGCCGAGCCGTCGGGAGAGCTGGCACGATCTGTTCAACGCGCTGATCTGGCTCCACTATCCGAGGCTGAAGCTGCAGATCCACCAGCTCCAGCTGGAGGACTTCGCGCGCCGAGAGCAGGCCGGGCGCCGGACTCCGCTCGGTGACGTGGCGACGCTGCTCGACGAATGCGGGACGATCGTCATCAGCACGGATCCCAGCTTGCTCGACGACCTGCGCGCGCTGCGCTGGCGCAGGCTGTTCTTCGACCGTCGCGCGGAGCTGCGAGAGAAGGTGCGCTTTCTGGTGGTCGGGCACGCGTTGCTGCATGCACTGCTCGAGCCTTACATCGGCCTGATGGCACGCGCGTTGCTCGTCGAGGCGCCTGCGAGCGCGCTGATCGACATGACCCGAACACGGAGCTTCGTGGACGCCTGGGCAGCGACGGAGCTTCCGACCCGTCTACGGCATACGAGCGATTTGTACCCGCTGCCGTTGCTTGGTATCCCCGACTTCGTCGCCAACGACAGCGCTGCCTTCTACGACGGGCTCCCCGACTATTTCCGGAAGCGCCGGGGTGTCCGGGGCAGCGCCGGGGCAGGTGAACGTGAGGGAACGAACCCGAAAGAATAGGCGTAAGGCGCGCCTCGGTCCAAGCGAGCAGAAGTGATGGAGTTCGAAGGCATCGTATTCGAAGGTGTGGCCTACAACGATGAGGAGCAAGGCGACGCGCTGCTGCTCAGGGAACTGCCAGGGGAGCTCGCACGCATGCTGCGCAGCCGGAACGGTTTCGTTGCGTTTGCCGGTGGCCTGCACGTGCGCGGAGCTTGCAAGCTGCCGACCTGGCACTCGCTGCGTGAGGCCTGGAAGGGCGAGGGGGCGTTGCACCGGCGCTACGCCGAGCTCAAACCGACGGACATCCCATTCGCGCAGGACTGTGTCGGCGATCAGTACCTGCTGCGGGACGGTGAAGTGGTGCAGCTGTTCGCCGAGATGGGCGAGGTGGAGCACCTCGACATGAGCCTCGCCGAGTTTTTCCGCGCAGCAAAAGAGGATCCGGCGGACCTGTTGTGCACCGAGCCCCTCGAGCTGTTCCTTCAGAGCAACCCGCGCCTCGAGCCGGGGCGACTCCTTCAGGTCTATCCACCGTTCTGCTGCGACGCCGACGAGCGGGAGCTTCGAGACATGCCGGCGGAGGACCTGCTCGACTACCATTCGGAGCTGGCCGACCGTCTCTCCGAGCTGCCGGAGGGCAGGGAGCTCGACTACACTGCCATCCCGCACTCCGACCGACCTACGCCGACCTCCGTGGATTGAGCGTGCGGGTTACTCACCCGCTAGTCCGAGTAACCTGACAATCGACCGGTTTGCGGCATTCTCCTGGCAGTGCTGGATTTGGCGCGTGGGAATGAGCTATGTCGCTTCCGCACGAGAGCGAACCGTCTGCTGGAGCGTATGGGGGCGAATGATGCGTAC
>JAGQIY010001035.1 GCA_020430865.1 Myxococcales bacterium | reverse complement strand
GTGCTCGCGGAGCAGCGCCCGGGTGAGCGCCTCCTTCTCCGCGTAGCGCAGCGCCGACTCGTCGCCGAGGACGGCGAGCACGCTGAGCACCGTCTCGTGCTCTCGCAGCTCCAGTTGGTGTTTCTTGGCTTCTTCAAAACGCTTCTGGTTTCTCTCTGCACGCACCTCGGCTCTGAGGGCGCACTTCATCTGATGAAGGCCCATGGGCTCCTCCGCTCGCGGCGGTGGCCATCGGCGCGTCCCGGCTGGGGCGCGGTGCCGATGGGCCTCGAGGAGCCTCTGGCGTTGCCGCTCAGTTACTGGTTGTTGATCAAGGGGCCGCCGCCACGACCACCGCGACGACGGCGAAGGTCATCGCGGCTACGCACACCTCCGTTCGTGACGGGGGTGGGCGCTGCGGGTGTCCAGGCGGTTGGCGGTGCCGCACTTGCGACAGTCGGTCGCGAGCTCGCCGCGCACGCGGTAGACCGCCGTCTTGTAGCGGACCTCGACCTCGTCGCCGGTAGCGACGCCGAGGAGCGTGCCGCACTTGCGGCATCGCCACTGAGAGTTCTGGTGCCCAATTCCTGATTGCATCTTGTCCTCCGGTTGTTCGGGCTCCGGGGACTTCCCGGACGCCTCGAACCGGAGGCGCGACACAGCGGTTCGCCGCCGCGACATTTGGCGTCGCGGCAGAATTTCTTCAGAAAATCAGAGTTGTGGGCGATCGAAGACGACGGGCGAGGCTAGGTCTCCCAGGCCACCGCGGTGTCTCGGTACTGGAGGAAGAAGCCCTTCTTCACCTGCGCGTGGAGGTACTTACCGCAGGGTTTGTGGGCCTTCTCGATCTCCTTGATGGCGCGGTTGATGGCCTTCGTCACGGCATCCCGAGCCCGCTTCTGGTCGGGATTCTCGCGGCGCTTCTTGCCCCCGGCGCCGGTCTCGGCAGAGAGATACTGCGCGAGCTGTGCGATCTGGTCGTCGAACTTGGCGACGGCGTCCATGTCGCAGAACTCCTCGGCCTCGTCGCGCTGTTCCTTCAGCTTCTCGTAGGCCTCGCGGACGTTCTTGATCGTCTCGTCGTCCGCCCCAAGTGCAGTGGCCATCGGTCTCGATGCCTCCGTGTTGCCCTCTTCGATGTCGATGAGCGCGTAGGCGTCGAGGGTCTCTCCGGGGCGCTGCAAGAGCGTGTGTAGATAGGTGAGTCCCTTCTGTCGGCTCAGCGAAAATGGCTTGCCCCCGCGGAAGCGCACCGTCCAGTTCTGCCCGAACTTGCGGAAGACGTACTCGCTCTCCACCTGAAGTGCTGGGTCAGCGTCGAACGACGGATCCGTTCCGGGTGCCTGCTGGCCCCGCGCGAACAGGATTGCCGGCAAGGAGTCCGGCGACAGCGAGCCCGGCGTGCGGATGCACTTCGCCATCTTCGCCAGCGTCTCGGAGATCACTCGCCCGACGTCTGTGCCGTGGCGCTTGTGCATCTCGAAGATGTTCTTCGACACGGTGTCGCCGTCGTTCCCGGACAACTCCATCATGGCTGGGATGGCCCGGGCAGCCTCGCCGAAGCTGCCGAGGAACTGGTCGGCGTTGGCGAAGCTGGTGAAGTGGTCGGCAGCATCGACGTAGTCGAGCACCAGCGCCCGATCGCCGTCTTTCTTCCACTCGCCCTTGATGAGGTCGACCTCGTAGCCTTCTTCGGGGTCCTCGTTGTCGAGCCCTCGAGCCAGGACGGAGAAGCGGCGGTCGATGCACTGCGAGCATACGCCGCAGTGAGGGTGCATCGTGCTGCTTCGGTGAACGTGGGCACAGCTCACGGTGTGGCGCAGCATCCCTGCGGCGCCGGCGTCGTTGATGACGTCCAGCACCTCGGCGCGCGTCTTGAGCTCGAACGGGTTCTCGACCGCCATCGGCTTGCCCCGAGCCAACCCGAGAATCTTGGCGAAGCCGAGCAACACCCGGGGGTGGGTGGTCCGAGTCGCACGCGCACCAACGATCTGAGGAGAGATGGGCAGATTGAAGCTCGTCGTGCCGTTCTCGTAGAACCGGATCTTGTCGTGGCCGATGATGTGGGCGACGGTGCCGGCCATCGCGGCGTAGAGGAACGAACGCGAGCGCTGCGTTCGCTCCTTCCGTAGGGCCTTGTCGTGCTTGTGGACCTGGATGCCGACGTGCGGGATGCCGTTGCGCGACGACCAGGTCTGCAGGTCACTGACCAGCTCGCGCTGGGTCTTCCAGGTCTTCGACGCGCTCCGGTGGCTGACGAGTACCGGGTTCTGCTTATCGATGGCGAGCGCCTGCACCGCGCCGCCGAACGAGTCCATCCCGCCTGAGAACAGCTGAACGACGTCGATGTCGTTCCAGCCGCCGATGAACGGCTCACCATCGGGGCCGGTGAACTTGAGCTGTTCGGGCTCTCGGTTTGCCAGCGCCTCGAACTCGAAGGTGTAGCTGTCGTCGGAGAGGAAGCCGAGCGTCGACTGCAGCGCCTCGACCATCTCCTGCGAATTCCACAGGTCGGGCTCCTCGACGGCGACCACGAAGTGCAGGTCTCGACGCCAGTTGTCGCCAAGGTCGATGCGATCGGCATCACCTCGCGGGAACGCCTGGTCGGCCGCGATGACGTACGAGGCCACGCGTACCAGGTCTTTCATCACCGGCGGAATGTTGGCGATCAGGTTGCTGGCCAGCCCCTCGATGTCGACGGTGAGGTTGGCGTCCGGCCCCGACACCGCAAGGCGCAACGCATCCTCAGGCGCAGAGGCGTGATTCGCCCCGCCACAGAGGATCCAGCGCTGGCCCGGGGAGGAGCTCATGCATCCCCCCTCCGCAGCTCAAGCCGCATTTTCTTGAGCGCGTAGCCGACGAAGCGCGCGGTTCGGTCCTCGGTGAGGTCCTTCTCGAAGCGCGCCTTCGAGTACCAGGTGCCAGCGAACTTCTCGACGATCTTCGAGGCCTGCTTGCAGTGAAGGTCGAGGGCTTCGTTGAATCGGCGCTGCTCGGCGGCGCTGCCAAATCGTTTGTCGGGGCCGACGTGCTGCGGGAGCTCGCGACTGACGTAGTAGGTCAAGAAGCGCTGCGCGAAGCGGGCGAAGAAGTCGCGAGCGACCGTGCCGAACTGCTTCTCAGTGGCGAGCTTGGAGACCTCACGGCGGACGTCATCTGGGGTCGAGCCGAAGAGGCTCTGGGTGCGACCGCTGACGAGCGATGCGAGCGTCTCGACCGCGGCCGACTGCGCCATGTCGCCGAGGTCGGTGCGTCGCCTCGTGCTGTTGATGTGGCGGTCGATGGCGTCGGAAAGCGCCGCAGACAGCTCGGCCGTCGATGGCGAGGCCGATACGTCGATTCCCAGGCCCCGAAGAGCCGACGCGAAGTCTTCACTACGTGCGGCATCAGGGAGCTGGGTCAGCAGATAGAACGAGCGCAGGACACCGGGGTCGGATGCAGCGCGGGCGAGGTCACCTTCGGCTGCATCGAGGGTCGCGGAGGCCACCGCCGCGGAGCTCGCGCTGCCACCGATGAGCTCAACGACCTCGTTCCACCGCT
>JAGQIY010001034.1 GCA_020430865.1 Myxococcales bacterium | reverse complement strand
GATCTGGGGAGCGTGCGCGTGGATCCAGCGAAGCAGCCCCTCGAGGAGACCAGCCAGGAGAAGGATGCGAGGCTCGATCTCGCACCTCGCCTGGAGCTCGGTTCCGCCGAGCAACGCCAGTTCCGTATCACCGATAGCTGGTACTACTGGCTGCTGTTGTTCGGCGGTCCGTTCGGTGTGGTGCTGGTCCACCTCGGTGGCCGCGGCACCCGTCGCTTCACCTCACGGCTCAAGCAGCGCAAGGAGGCGAGCGAGACGCTGGCCAGCGTCGCGCTGAGCAAGGCTCGGGAGGAGCTCAGGGAGGGGAATACCAAGCAGGCAGCGAGCGAGCTGGAGCGCGCGCTCCTCCACGCCATCGAGGCAGCCACGCGGGTGAAGGCGCGAGGCGTGCTACGGGGCGACCTGCCCGCAGAGCTCGAGAAGAGCGGCGCGACCGCGAACGTCTCCGAGGCCGTGGGCACGCTGCTCGACGAGCTGGACGCGGTGCGCTTCACCGGCGCCACGCTGGACGAGGCCCTCGTCGAGCGTACGCGAAACCTGATGCGGGACTTGAGCAAGCTCAAATCCAAGGGCTCCCGTGATACCGATGCGGGAACCGCTAGCTGAGTATGCGGCTCGCTCCCCCTCACCCAGGCCTCTTGCTCCGCTGGCGCGTAGCTCTCTCGACGCTGCTCTGTCTGTGTTGCCTCGAGGCCGGCGCGCTGGCGCAGGCCGCGCCGCCTGGCGTCCCAGCTGCAGGCGGCACCCAGGCAGCAGAAGCCAAGGCATCCTCGGCGGCCGCCGCTGCACCTGCAGACGCCTCCAACCGAGAGCTCTTCCACAGCGCTGCCCGGGCGCTTGGCCAGGGATCGTTCGACACCGCCATAGACGAGCTCGAGCTGCTCGCAGACCGCGGCTTCGTGCACCCGGACGCTAGCTTCGACCGTGGCGTCGCATACTCTCGCCGCGCGGAAACACGACAGGTTCAGCCGGGCGACTACGGTCGCGCCGCAGCCGCCTTCCAGGAGTGCCTGCGCCTGCGGCCAGGGGACAGCGAAGCCGCCAGGGCCCTGGCGGCGGTGGAGGGGCAGATCACGCGGCGCCGCAGCCGAGAAGGACGGGAACCCGTGGTGGTGAACGCGTCGCTGAGTCGCGCCGTGGTGAACCTCGTCTCCGAGGATACGTGGGCGCTCCTCGCAGCGCTCTCCGCCCTGGCGCTGAGCGTCGGACTCGGCCTGCGGCTCTGGAGTCGGAGCCCCCGAACGCGCTTCAGCGGCGGCGTCGCAGCCGCGGTCGCCGGCGTTGCGCTGTTGCTGTTCGGCGTGCTCACCTTTTCTTCGCGTCACTTCCGGGTCACCACCCGACCGGCCGTGATCGTCGCCACGGAGGCGCGCCTGCTCGACGTACAGGGACGACCGCTCCCGAAGACCGCTCGCATCGAGCTCGAGGCCATCCCCGAAGGCGCGCTGGTCTGGATCCTCGAGCGCAACGGTAGCCTGGCCCGCATCGAGTGGGGCACCACGGAGGGTTGGGTAGCGGTCCATCAGCTGCAACCGCTGGCCAGCGCCGAGGATATCAGCGCACCCTGAGCTCGATCTGCGCGCGTCGATCGGTCCGACGCGAGAAAGCCCCACACCAGACCCGCGCTGTGGCCTAGCCCAGCCGAGCGCGATAGAGTCTGCCGCGTGTGGGTACGTCGAGCCGCCATCAGACCCGTTCCGAGCTACGCGCGCGTCCCGGAAGCGGTGATGGACGAGCTGCGAGACATGTTCGCGTCCGAGGACGACGACACCCGGGAGCGTCTGGACGACGCCTTCGACGACTTCGAGGAACGGCAGAACGCGCTGAGCGACTTCGCGACCGAGGTGCTGGCGCGAAACCTCGATGAGACGGCGCTCGCCCTGGGCTACTTCCTCGTCCTCGCCGTCTGGATGGCGTTCGACAATTTTCACGCGGAATCCTTGAAGGAGGTCACCAGGGACCTGCTGAGCGCCACCGAGGAGTCCTTCACCCTGGACGAGCAGCTGCGAATTGGCGACCCGGCCGAGCCCCTGGACAGCGATGACGTGGTTGCGATGGAGCAGCCTCACGTGCTCGAGTTCATCAACGAACACGTGGACGCGACGCTCGACGCCCACGCCGACCAAGTCGACGTCGACGACGTCCACGTGGTCTATCGCATGGTGCTGGTTTGCGTGCTGGCGCTGTCGTACGCCGTCGAGCCGCCGGTGGGCTATCCCGTGGCCAAGACTGAACTGATGGCCTAGCGCTCGACGGGCCGGGAGAACTCGGAGGAACACCCATGGCATTGCGCTACGTAGTCGGCTGTCGATTCACGGATCCACAGGTCCTCGAAGACTGGGTCCAGTGGCTCCAGGAGCGACACCTGGCGGACGTCTGCGCCGCTGGAGCGCTCCGCGCGGAAATATTGAAGGAGGACGCTGGGGCGTACTGCGAGGTTCACTACACCTTCGCGGATCGCGCCGCCTTCGAACGCTACGAGAGGGAGAGCGCACCGCGGCTGAGAGAGGAAGGCCTGAGGCTGTTTCCGTTGAGCCTCGGCCTCGAGTACCGCCGCGCGACCTACGAGATCGAAGGAAGCCACCCATGAGCGGACTTCGTGTGGCGACACGGACGAGTGGCCTCCGGGGTCGACGGACCGGCTGACGGGGCGAAGATTCCGTGCTGGGACGCGTGAAACCGGTCACAGACCTCGAGCTGCTGAGGGTCGATGACACACTGCTCCTTCGCACACCCGAGCGAGCCTTCTCACGGCGAGGCCTCCTGGATGCGGGGCTGTCCCCGCTGGTTGGCGCGGTACTGATTCCGGCGCTCCTCACCATCGGCGATCCCGACGACCCCCTGGTCTGGGTGCTGCTCGCCGTGATCGCCTTCGCCGTGCTAGGGAGCACGCTGAACGGGGTCTACTTCCTGACCTTCGCCAGGCGTCTCTCGGAGCGCTCGACGTGGGCCTTCAGAGTTGACCAGGGCGGCGCTGTCTCGGTCAGCGGGCGCGGCGGCGCCCTGGCGCTCCAGGTTCCGCACGGCAGTGAAGCGGTGGCAGTCACCGCCTGGCTCCCGGCAACCTTCAAGCTCGTGCTGCGTGATCCGATGGGGCGCACGATCTGTGTACTCAGCTCTCGCGTCCTCGAGAGCCGCCGGGAAGACTGGTCCAGGGCGCTCGCCGCCATCAACCAGTTCCTGCGAGGCGGACTGCAGGCCACCAGCATCCGGCAACCCAGCCCATCATCGAGCGAGCCAACTCCCGGGGAGCGCAGCCTTGCCATGTTGTGCTACCTGCCCGTGCAGGGGATCTTCGTCTTCACCTCGGTCGCTTGTCTCGTCGTCTCCAGGAGCGACTACGTGCGCAGCGCCGCCAAGCAGAGCCTGCTGCAGTTCGGCTTCTCGCTCTTGGTCCTTGGCCTCATCCTGCTGCTATTCGGGCTACCCACCGCATTGCTCAGCGATCCCGGGGCCACGGCGCCCCTCGCTGCAGCTCTGACCATCTCGACGCTAGCATTTGCCGCATGGAATTTAAGCGCACATGTCTACGCCTGCGTGCGCTTCTACCGAGGCCGGCCATGGATCATGCCCTGGCTGCGCCCGGTCGCGCGACGCTGGTTCGAGGTAGCTCACACCGATTGATGGGCAGCATGTGGCCACGGAGCGCCGCGCAGGCTCGCGTCAGCCGCCGCTCAGCGGGGGGATGAGGGCCACGGTGGCGCCCTCGGGGACCACGTCGCTCGACTGCGCAAAGGCCTCGTTCACCGCTACGCGCACCGCTCCGAGGCGCCCGACGAGCTCGGGGCGCCGACGCTCGAGCTCGCTGCACAGGTCGGACACGGTGGGCTCGGACAGGTCGATCTCCAGCGTCTCGCCGCTGGTACCAGTCAGCTCCTTCAACGCGGCGAAATAGAGCAGCTCGATTCTCACCTCACCCCCAAACTCGACACGGACAGCGTCAGCTGGCCTCGGCGCGATCCTGGCGCTGCAAGAAGCGCGTGAGCCCCGAACTGACCTCGATCAGATTCGGCGTGATCTTCTTGCACAGGAACTCGGTGACGGTCTTGCTGACCTTGCCACGCAGGAGTTTCGGCACGCCGGAGATCTTGCTGGCGTCGATCTCAATTTCCCCGCGGATTTCCAATCTGGTCCCCTCGGGAGTCTCGACGAAGTAGTTCTTGCCCTCGCAGCGCACCGCCTCGGTGAACGAGTTCGTCTCGATCCGCCACTTGCAGCTGAACTCGTCCGCGTTCCAGAGCGCGTAGTCCTTCCAGGACAGCATGCTCTCGCTGAGCACCACGCGCGCGGCGCCTGGAATGTCACCCCCGCCGTGCCAGACGTTGAGGATCTCCACGATCGAGCCCTTTTCCTCGCGCTCCAGCACCTCGATGCGGCGAATGTTGGGCAGAAACTCGGTGAGTTTCGCCAGATCGTCTCGGTAGGCTCGATAGACTCGTTCGCGGTCGAAGGGGATCGTGGCGTCGGCGATGAGCTCCATTGCTCTACAGCCCGTACGCCAGACCAAGGCTCGGCGCAATGACCGTGGCGCTGTCCGGGAACATCTGACGCACGCCGAGCTCGATGACCATCGCCAGGTTCTTCTCCACCGCGTACTGCATGCCGAGGCCCGCGCCCGCGAAGAAGCCACCTCCGAGCTGGTAGGCGTCGACGTTCAGCGTCTCGGGCTGACCATTGCCGTTGTCCTGTCGAACCGGCGTCGTGATGCGCGCGACCTCGTCGGCCATCCCGCCCCCGAAGAAGACATACGGCCGAACGCCCGCATGAGTGAACGGCTCGTTGGCGAAGTGGAACGCGAAGCGTAGCTCGGCGTGGAACGGGTTGAACTTCTTGCCGTCCTCACGCTCGGGGTGCCCGAGGAAGGCGAAGCCGAGGCGCAGACCTGCCAGGAAACGCTGCCCGATCAACCGATCGTAGCCCACCATCACGCGCATACTGCCGTAGCCCACGCCGCCCTTGAGGGAGTTCGACTTACCGTCCACGATCGGCGTACCCGTGTACTGGCCGTTGCTGAAGAAGCAGCTCAGCGTGCCGTCCTTCTGAGCGTTGGGCGAGCAGGCATCATCCGTCGACTGCACGATGGACAGGTCGGGGCTGTAGGCGAGGGAAAGCCAGTTCTTCACCGCCAGGTCGTCGGCGGTGGGCTCATATGCGTCCTCCGCGGGGACGCAGTACGTGTCCTTGCAGGCTTGATCCCCAGGGCAATCGTCGTCGATCTCGCAGCTCAGCCGGTTGTCGACCTGACTCGGGCAAGCGTCGGGCGGAGTCGTTCCTGGTAAGGCCGGCTGACGACCATCGATGCTGGCCTTCAGTACCACCCGGCGGGGCTCCGCAGCGGAACCTGCGCTGGCTACGCGATCCAGGTTCTCGTCGAAGGCGGTCGTGAAGTAGAGCACCTCGCCGGGCTTGCCGACCGCGGTGCACGGGATGTAGCCGCCGTAGCCCTCCCCCGTGCTGCGCAGCGTGACCTCCTTCCAGCTCTTGCTGCCAGGCGCGCGATAGCGGGTCACCACCTTGTTTGCCGTGACGCCCTCGGGCAGGGTCACATACACCGGCACCGGGGTCCCGACGACCTGCTCGGCCCAGGGTTTCTCCTCCAGGACGGCGACCGCCTTCTCCACGGTCACCGGTGCAGGTCCGACGACTTCGGCGGCTTCGTCGTAGGCCTTCTGCACGGTGTCGGTGGCGAAGTTGCCGTCCAGCGCCATCTCCGGGGAGAGCTTCAGCATCTGCTTGAACTGCTCCACGGCTTCTGCGTGGCGGTTCATCCCGCCGGCGTAGACCACGCCCAGGTGATGGTGGATCCGGGCCTCGACGTCCTTCGGGCACTTGTCGCCCTCACAGACCTTCAGCGCCGTCTGTAGCTTGGCCTCCGCCGCCTTGAAGTTCGTCGCGAGGTAGTCCTGATCCATCGCGTCGCGCATCAGGTCCTCGGCGCGCTCCTTCGGTCCCGCCCAGGCCGAGACCGTCAACAGCAACGATGCCAGGGCGACCAAGCAGGCGACCCACGGCAGGCGCCAAGTCTTGGAGGAGCGAAGGGAAGATGCACGAGTCGACTGGCCAAGATCCCGCATTGCGGCCGCAATACTAAGGCCAAACG
>JAGQIY010001033.1 GCA_020430865.1 Myxococcales bacterium | reverse complement strand
TGTCGGAGACCCTCGTGCCCGTCGGGTCGATGATGACGCGGTTGATTGGGTCGTAGGACATCGCGTTCATCGCGAAGTCCCGTAGCGCAGCGTCGTCAGCAGCGCATGCCCCGCGGCAGCGCGTCTTCGTCCCACCCCATGACACTGCGAACGGCCGACACTGGATCTTGCCCTCGTCGACGCTCTTGTTGTCGTGCCCCAGCTCGACGAGCCCCGTCTTAGTGGTCCACGCGACGTTGTACCCGGCGGCACTGGCCGCCTTGGCGAACTCCACCTGCGTCGCTGTGGTGGTCGCGTCGATGTCGGCGCCTTTCCGGCCAGACACAGCGTCCCGGACGAGACCACCGGTGATGAACGTCGCGTGTCCGGCGGCGGCTACGGCCTGGAACGCGCCCAACGCGGATTTCCCGCCGCTGTTGGACACCGCATCTGTCAGCACATCGTCGAGCTGCGCAGCGACCGCTTCGTTCTTCCAGACCTGGATCGCCGGATCAGTCCACGCGCCCTGCGGGGCGTTGCTCTTCGGCTTCACCAGCGCCTTCTTGACGCTGACCTCCGTGCCGTTGCCCAAACGGACGCGCAGCATCCCGTTCACCGACTCGCCGCTGGGGTGCACGCTGACCTCCTGACCCAGCAGCACACCATCCCCATGCGGCGTGCTCACGGGGTGCCTGCTCGATGCGAGCCAGGACTTCACGCCCCATACAGGCAGCGTCGCCTTGTCCACCGCCGAGAAACCTGCCTGCGCCAGCGCAGTCTCGGGCCCCAGCTTGGCCGACCCTTCTGCCCATGCCCGAGGCACGGTGAGGAAGCTCCGACGGCTGCCACGCGCCGGGCGCGCGCCTGGCGGGAGCGCCTTCTGCCGACCGAGGTTCTGTAGCCACGCCTTTGCGCCGGCCGCCGCCTTGGACGACCAGGCGAACTGGACCGTCGACGGATCTGTCGCCGACACCGCAGCGCTGACGCCATAGAGCTTGGCGCGCTCGGCTGGCGACCCCGATGGGGTGGCGATCTCGAACATCGTCGCGGCGTCGGTGCCAGCGTAGATGGGTTTGCTGGGATCCCCACCCTGGTAGCCGACGATCTGCCCCCCCTTCGGCCCGATCGCTATGATCTTCGGCATCAGATATCTCCGAAGCCGTACGAGAACGCGACGATCGCCTCGGCCTCATCGTCATCCGCTGGCATGCCATCAGCTTCGGGGATGCCGGCCTTCTGTGCGTTCTCGATGTTGAACGGCAGCACGATGTATTCGCCGCCAAACACGCTCACCCGCAGTTGCCCATCCACCACCCTGGCGTTGTTCAACTTGGGGTGGAGTTCTCGACCGTAGAGGCCGCCCTGCGCCCACGCGAGCCGCACCGCGCCACCGTCCTCGACTTGAAGGTCACGCACAACGTGCCCATGGCAGACTTCTGCCCCAGTGACCCCACGAAGGATCCACAGTGGTCGGAGCTTGCCGGGGGCCCTGTCGAGCCACGCCTGAACTTCCTCGGACCTCATGCTGACCTCTCCTGTACGATTTTCTTCCAATCGTCCTCGATCAGCTTCGCTGCGGCATCGG
>JAGQIY010001032.1 GCA_020430865.1 Myxococcales bacterium | reverse complement strand
CGCCTGCTGCTGACCCTCGCCCCTATCCTTGCGCAGCGCACCCGCTCTTCGCGCACCCTCGAGATCGCCCTTCGCCGACTGCTACCCGGCGTCACGGTCGGCGTCGAACCCTTCGTCGAGCGTCAAGTACGCATCCCTGTGGATCAGCGCGTGAAGCTGGGCGTGAAGAACTCGACGCTCGACACCGACTTCACCATCGGAGAGCGCGTCCTCGATCGCGCCGGGCGCTTTCGCGTCAAGGTCGGACCGGTCGACTACGAGGACTTCGAGGCCTTGATGCCGGGGGGAGAGAACTACCCGCTGCTGCGTCAGGTCGTGCATCAGTTCACCCGCGGAGTGCTGGAACCCGAGCTCGAGGTGACGCTCGCCACGGATCAGTCGCCACGCTTCCAGCTGGGCAACCCCCGCGGTGCGATGCTCGGCACCACCACGCAACTGGTCACCAAACGCGAGAAGCCCATGCGGATGCGAGTGGTGCTCGCCGAGGATACCAAGAGCGTCGTACCCCAACTGGTGGCGGACGACGACTGAGCGCCTCGCTCGCGCTGGTGTCAGTGCCGTCCGCACCGGGGAGACGCTGCTTCCGCCTGGCAGCGTCGTCGGCAACCGCCGGCGACAAAAACACTGGAGCCGCCTCTCTCGAAGCGGCTCCCATGTGCTGACCGAGCGCTTCAGCTCATGTCTTGTCGAGCTTGCCGACGAGACTGAGCGTGAAGAACGCACCCATGTACTTGAAGTGGGGGCGAACCTGCATCCCGACCTTGTACCAACCCGCGTTGCCAGGCACATCCTCGACGGTGATCTTGGCCTTGCGCAGCGGACGACGGCCGCGCACGGCGGCGGAGACACCGTCCTGATCGGCGACGTACTGGTTGATCCACTTGTTCAGCTCGCGCTCGAGATCGACGCGCTCCTTCCAGCTACCAATCTGCTCGCGCTGCATCACCTTGAGGTAGTGGGCGATGCGGCAAGTGACGAACAGGTACGGTAGCTGAGTACCCAAGCGGTAGTTGAGTTCGGCTTCCTTGCCTTCTGCAGACTGACCGAAGTTCTTCGGCTTCTGGCAAGAGTTGGCGGAGAAGAAGCACGCGTTGTCGCTATCCTTGCGGAAGCACATTGCGATGAACCCTTCCTCGCTGAGCTCGAACTCACGGCGCTCCGAGATGAGCGTCTCCGTCGGGCACTTGGTCTGGATCTCGCCCATCGCCTCGTACTGATGGAGCGGGAGATCCTCGACGGTGCCGCCGGAGGCCGGACCGATGATGTTCGGACACCAGCGGAACTTCGCAAAGCTGTCCGCGATGCGAGTCGCCATCGCGTGGACCGCGTTACCCCAGAGGTACTTCTCGTGCTGCCCGATGACGCTCTCGTTGTAGTTGAACTCCTTCGCCGGCACCGTGTCGTCGCCGTAGGGCAAGCGGAGCAGGAAGCGCGGCATCAAGAGCCCCACCGAGCGGGCGTCTTCCGACTCACGGAAGGACTGCCACTTGGTGTACTGCGGGCCCTCGAAGATCGACTTGAGATCCTTCAGCTTGGGGAGCTCCGTGTAGCTATCCTCGCCAAAGAACTTCGGACCGGCAGCCGCGAAGAAGGGAGCGTGGGACATCGTGGAGATGGCGGCGCAGTTTGCGAGCAGCGCCATGTCCTGCGGCCCCGGGTTGATCTCGTAGTTCGCGAAGATTGCCCCGTAGGGCTTACCGCCGAACTGGCCGTACTCCGCCGTGTACGCGATGCGATAGAGACCACTCTTGACGATCTCCGGAGCGTCCTCGAAGTCCTCCATCAGGTCGGCCTTCGAGCAGTTCAACATCTCGATCTTGATGTTCTCGCGGAAGTTCGTGCGATCGACGGTGAACTTCAAACCACGCCAGGCGCTCTCGAGCTTCTGGAAGGCCTCGTTGTGGATGATCTCGTCGACCTGGGAAGATAGCTTGGCGTCGATCTCGGCGATCAGCGCGTCGACCAGGGCCTTGTCAATCTTCTCGTTCTTGTACTTGGGCGTGATCAGCTCGCTGATCAGTGCCTGTACACCAGCCTTGGCGACGGCGTAGCCGTCGTCCGACGGCGTGATCTTCGTTTCCGCTAGGATAGAATCGAGGAGGCTGCCTTCGGTCGTTTCCGCTGCTGCGCCCTCTCCTCCGGCGGCTTGTTCTTCACTCATGCTCAGCCTTCCTCTCCACCGCTGAGGCCGAGCTCAGCAAGCAGCTTGTCGCGAGACTCCCCGTCCTCAAGCAAGCCCTGGATCTTCTTGCGGAACGCGGGCACGTTTCCGAGTGGTCCCTTGAGTGCGGTCAGCGCGCCGCGCAGGTCCATCAGCTTGCGGAGCTCCGGGACCTGGTTGACGATCGAGTCGGGTCCGAAGTCAGCCAGCTTCTTGAACTTCAGGTTGACGTTGAGGTTCGCCCCTTCATCACCGGAAAGGCGATCCGGCACGGACATCGTCAGGCTCAGGTTCTGACTCGCCAGGACCTGTTCGAAGTTGTCCTTGTCTACGTTGACTGGCTTGCGCTCCTCGAGCGGTCGCGAGTCGGGGCGTCCGGTATAGTCACCCATGAAGAGCATCTTGAGCGGTAGCTCGACCTCTTCCTGAGCGTCTCCAGTCGCCGGTTTATACGTAATGTTCACGCGCTCTTGAGGCGCTACCGAACCTTCTTTCCCCATGATTACTCCGTGTTGGACCTCGGAAAGGTGTACTGCGCGAAGCGCCCCGAGAGACGCGCCACGCCCGACGCCGAACTCAGCCCGCTAGCCCCATCGCTGCGGCCGGGTCGAGCCGGCAAAGCTTATCAAATAGCTCGGCGAATTTCGCGACTTCCGGTCGCGGCTCCACCTTTGCCCCCGGCGGACCGGGAGCAGGCGTCTGGCGGTCCTTCACATCCGCCAGACAAGTGAGCAGGCTCACATACACCTTGGCAGTGAGCTCCGGCTCCCAGATCTCCAGTGAGTGCGCGTCGACCTCACGCACGAGCGCCTCCAGAATCGGGCGCGCGATCGTCATTTGGCCGCCCTGAATCGCGAGGCGCGCCACCGAGAGGCGGGCGCGAAACCGGGTTCGAGCATCTGCACCACGGTTCGCGAGCTGCAGTGCCACACCCAGACCGTCGCTCACCTGGCCACTCGTCACCAGCTCTTTCGCCTTCTCGAAGCGCTCCGCCAGGAGTTGATCCTCCTCGCTGGCAGCGCTCGCGGCAGCTCCGGGTCCCCCGCCGCCCCCGGCGTACTTTGCTTGTTCTTCCTCGAGCCAGCTCTTCGTCGCTGCGTCAGCAAAATCGGTCCCATCGCTGAACTTCAGGTTGAGGAGCGTCGGGAACCGCTCGACGAACGCCACGACCTCGCGTCCCACGACCTCCCTGGCGCCGACCGCCAGCGCGCCAAGACGATCCAGGCCAAGCGCCGTGTAGCGATGCGCGTCGAGCCAGAACAAATGCTGAGCCGCAAAGCCCTCGGCCGCCTCGATCAGCTCCGTCCAGTTGCTGGCGCTGATCAGGGTCTCCATGCGTTGACGCTTGTCTGGAGTGGGCGGCGGCAGACGTGTCTGGTTCCCCTCCGCGGGCGGGGCTGCGGCGATCTCGACCCAGAGCGAAAAACGGAACACTCGATAGGGCACGGCGGCGGCGGGATCGCCCTTGCGCATCAAGGTGGAGATCTTGCGCAGCTCGAGGCACGTGGGTTTGAGCGCCTTCTGAGCGTCCTGGGGCGAGCTCATGGCGGGCGGAGCAGCCACCGCCGGCGCCGCGGGGGCAGCCGCAGCTGGCGCCGCAGCGGGGGCGGCAGCGGGGGCGGCAGCCTTGGGAGGAGCCGCTGGCGCTTCCGCAGGGAGTTCGCGAGACTTGTTGCGCAGCACACCGCGCAGGCCACCCATGCCCGGGTAGTTCTCGCCGAGCTTCTCCGTGAGGAGGTCGTCGACTTCACCGTAGAGCGCTTCGCAAAGAGCCAGCGCTTCGCGGTCGCTGGCCTTCACGGAGTACTCGCCCAGGGTGCCCTCGGCCTGATCCGAGAGCCACGAAGCGAGGTTGCCGCGAGCTCGAGCCCGCTTCGCGGGCGGATACATCGCCTCGAAGTGCTCTTTCGTTACCTCGAGGATACCAAGGAGGCCTTCGGCGAGTCCGGCCGGCCCCTTCTCGATCATCAGTGCTGCGGCCAGCCAGACCAGGAGCCTGAAGTCCTTCGTCTTCGACTTGAGCAGCTCCTGGGAACCGCTCGCGACGCGATCCCACTGTGGCGTTTGCCCTTCCAGCGAGCCCAGCTTGTCGATCTCGCCTTTGACTTCCTCGAACTCGGGTTCGTAGGAGGCATCGATACCTTGTGGTTCGCCGCCTGGGATTGCCGCTTTCAGCGGTGCAACCTTCTCGGCCAGCGTCTCCCTCAGCTCCGCCATTGGGTTCAGACGCTACCCGTGCACCTGGCGAAATTCTAGCCCACAAACGGTTTTCGATTCGGGCTCGGCACTGGCCAGAGAGCGCCCGCCAATAGCCTGGTCCTCGCGGTCGCCACGAGCCTGGATGTTGCCGCAGCGTGTTGCCGCGGCGGGTCACTTCCATAACGGGCGAGCGCTCAGCCGCTCAGCGACTGCAGGAAATACCCGACGGGGTGCTCTGGCGCGCTCAGCGCGTGTCCGACAGCAGGCGGAAGGCGCCCCAAAATGGACTCGCGGCTGATGCGGGGCGCGCGCGTGAGGTCGCACACGTGATCGCTGTCGGGATCGGGTGCCCAGAGCTCGGCGAGGGACGAGTGAGGCGTCGCACCTAGCTGCAGCAGCAGTGTTCCGTCCTCTTCACTCGCGGACCAAAACGCACTTGGCACCGTGCGCCGCCAGCGAGCCACTCGTCGCGCCACGTCGATCCAGAACGCCGCCGAAGCAACGCCACCTGCCCCCAGAGGCAGCCGCGCCGACAACGGCGTGCTCATCGGTTCTTGTCCGATGAACGGAGCGACGCACTGGATCAGCGTGTCGATCGCGTGAGGAGCGGCTGCGCCTTCAGGCTCGCCGTAGGTGACGCTCAGCGGCGTCGCGAGCGGGGTCGCTGAAACCCACTCGTCGTACTCCGCGACGTAGCTGGTGAGCTGGTCGATGCGTGGCGCGGGTATGCCCGACACCGCCGCTCGGAAGTCATCCGTAGACATACCGTGTGCGTCGAGGAGGATCTCACTCGCCAGCTCGAAGAAGTCGCCGAGCATCAGCGGTGCGATGTGGGGAGCTCCCGCGAGCACCGGCTCGGGAACCTGCGAAAACACCACCAGCGGGAACCGCCTACCGACCGTGTCGCGACTCGGGCGGATCACGCCAACGAGCACGGAAACCGCGCCGATGCTCGGAGGCGCCCGATAGATGAAGCCGTGTAGCGCACCGCCGTCGAACGCTTGTTGCCAGTCGCTGCGGCGCGTCGAGCCATAGACCATTCCCTGCTCGATCCAGCGCTCGAACCCGCTCGCCGGCTCCCCCGCCACGCCGCCGCGCAAGAAGTCTCCTGCCTTGGGGAGCTTGCCGAAGTAGCCGACGATCACGCTTTCCTCGTCTTCGGGTCGATGCCCGCGCGAACCACTATGGCCAAGCGGGCGAGTGCTATTGCGCGATAACGCGAGGGCAATCGTAGCCAAGGAAGAGCGCCGGGGATAGCCCGCGGTCACGCTTCGACGGCTTGAAGTCGAGCTTGATGTGAGCGTCGCGCGATCGCAGGTACCACGTGACGACGACGGTGGGGACGCCTTGAGGGCTGCCGCCGGCAGTGCCCGACTCCACGCTCTGTGCAGCGTCGATCAAGCGGTAGATGCCGAAGTCACCGGGCCGATTGATCTCCTCGTCGAGGCCGTTGTAGCCCCGAATCCGCACGCGGGCGCCCGGAGTCTCCGCCTTGGTGTTGGGCCACTCGGCCGCAAGCCACTGCTCGGGGTGGTTCTTGTAGACGTGGGACACACCATCGATCTCGATCGAGACCTCGCTGACGTCCGGACTGACGGAGTGGAGGTTGACCTCGAACTTGATCTTGGGTTCCTCCCCGCCGCTCGGAAACACCGCGGAGCTGATCTCCGCCCCTCGAGTGAGGCAGGTGGAGAGGAAGTCCGGCTTGTAGCCGACGCTGCTGTTGAAGCGTCGAGTCGGCGTGAAGGCGTCCCCGTTGCGCTTCAACGTGCCCTTTAAATTTTCCGTATAGAAAGTCCACAGCAACCCGCTGTTGGGCTTGAAGAACTCGGTGAAATCCGCCAGCGAGGCGTCGCGCTGAGTCTTCTTGAACGGATAGCGGTTGGCGAGGGTATCGCGCCACACACTCCAGACGTTCGTCTCCCAGAGACCGGTCGCAGCGCCACCCGCGTCGTTCACCACTCCCGCCCAGGCGAAGGTTATCGGACGCATCAGCAGCGGCGACAGCATCGGGCGAGTGAAACCGCTCTGGGTCATCAGCAGCCCGCTCGTGCCGCGAAAGGCACCCTGGAACTCGCCCATCACAGCGGTGGGGTCGGGAGCGGCGTCCGCATCCCGCAGATCGGTCAACACGCCCACCAGCTTGGAGATGGTGCCCTGATACTCGGCAAGGCCCGTGGAGTCCGCTTCCTTCTCTGGGTCCTTCCCCTCCTTGGGCACCGCGAAGTCGGTGAGCGGCTTGAACGCGATCTCCACTGGTGACATCGGGCGCACCTTCTTCTCCGGTGCGTCTTGCTGGAGCTGCAGCTTCCGCTGCAGTTCGCGCTTGGCGTGCTGCAGCGCGCTCTCCGCGAGGCCAGCCAGCTCCCCTTCGGAAATGTCCAGGGTGACGTTCTCGTGCAACGTCGTGATCAGACGCTTGTAGGGCCACTCGGGCTCACTGAGCGCGGTCAGCTCTGCCAGCGACGTCTCCGCGTTCTCGGGTTCGTGGACCTCCACGTCGAGGATGAAGTCGCGCCAGGCGATCTTGTAGCGCTCGAAGTACAGGTTCTTCAGCTTGACGATCTGCTTCTCGACGTCTTCTTCCTGACGGGCTTCTTCCTCTCCGAGCACCCAGCGCTCGGCGCTCAGCTGGGACTTCTGGCTGCCCAGGAGTTCGCGCACGCGGCCCCAGCCGTCTCGGGTGTAGGCGCCTTGGACCTGCAGGTCTTGCTTGTAGGTGATGAACGGCGAGACCGATCCGTAGAAGATGTCGCTGTGCTTGATCGCCTTGATGTCGGCGTTCGCTTCACGAACCAGCGCCTCGTACATGCGATCGAGGCGGGGCGCGCGGAGCAACGCGCTGCGAGCGCGAGTCACCGCAGGATCGTTGCGATCCCAGGGCTTCACCTCGCCGCGCTTCATCAAGTCCAGGTAGTAGCGAGTGTGAGGCACCAGGTGCTCCGCGTCGCCGACGGGATCGGGTGATCTCAGCGCCTTCGCCCAGGCGTTGGCCAGGGGACGCGCGGCCCACTCGGGATCCAGCTTCTCCGGCCAGGTCAGCATCAGGTAGAGCTTCAACAGATCGTAGCGCTCGTTGTACTCCTTGCCGTTCTTGGTCGAGACCGCACCGAAGGCCGAGAGCTTGGTCTCCAGATCCTTCTTGGTCGGCTCCTTGAGCCCGCGCTCGATGGCGGTCGTGTACACGCCGCGCAGGGGCTCGTAGAGATCGTTGCCAACATACATGCCGAAGCGCATGCCCGATGGGGGGTCATTGGCGCGCCAGTAGTCGAGCTGCTTGAGCAAGGCGCGGATCGTCGTGAGGTCAGACGCCTTGTCACCCACTGACTCCTTCCCCGCCCAGTCCACCTTGGCGGCGCCCGCTGCGGTCGCCTCGACATTGCGCACCAGGTCCTGGTTGCGCTTGTACGTGCACGAACTGGGCACGAGCAGCATCAGCGCAGCGAAGAGCGCGGTCGCGCCGAGCGCGAAGCGATACAGCCACTGCCGCCGCATCTCCCTCCGTGTCCGCGCGGCAACGTCTTGGTCCGGGAACACCACGCGCCGGAAGAGGTCCGTGACGAAGTAGGACTTGGGCTCGAGCTGGGCGTCGGTGTCCATGCGCGGCGCGAGGCCGAAGGCTCGCGCCAGGCCGCCGAGCACGCGGTCCACGGGGTTGCCCTCCTGGGTACCGCTGGAGAAGTAGAAGCCACGGAAGATCGGCTTGTCGTCTCGCGTGTTGTCCTCGAACAGCGCCTGGAGGAAGTCCGTGAGGCTGGTCCGCAGCGCCTGGAACTCGAGCGGGAACTGGATCACCCGGTCCCGCATCTCCTTCTTCTCACGCGCGACGCGCTTCACGGCGCGCGAGTGGATCTGGGAGATGATGAGCGCGAACTCCTCCTCGAACAGATCCTCGGCCTTGCGCTCCGTCGCCATGTCCATGGGGAACGTCGCACCGAAGACGCGATCACGATCGCTCTTCTTCAGGTCGTTGAAGAACTCGACGAAGCCAGCCACCAGGTCGACCTTGGTGAACATCACGTAGACGGGCACCACCATGTCGAGGCGGTTCTGGAGCTCGTCGATACGGGCACGCAGCGTGCGCGCCATCTGCGTCGTTTGCTCCTCGGTCTGCTCCAGGATGTCGCTGGCGCTGACCGCCAGGATGACACCGTTGATGGGGCGCTTGGAGCGGAACTTCCGCAGCAGGTCGAGGAAGGAGAACCACTCGGGCTGGTCGTCGTCCTGAGTGGCGTAGCGACCCGCCGTGTCGAGCAGGATGGCTTCGTTGGTGAACCACCAGTCGCAGTTGCGCGTGCCGCCGACGCCCTTCACGGCGCCGCCCGTCGCATCCAGCAGCGGGAAGTTCAGGCCGGAGTGCCGGATGGCGGTGGTCTTACCAGCACCGGGCGGGCCGACGATCATGAACCAGGGCAAGGTGTAGAGCGCGTTCTTGCCGCGATCCCCCAGCTTGCTCTGCTTCAGGGCCTGGATACCGCGCTCGACCTGAGCCTTGAGTTCGATGATCTCGGCGCGACGATCCGGCGCAGACATCGCAGCTTGCTGCTCCGTCTGCTTCATGATCTCGCGCTCGAGCGCACGCGCGGCGGCTCCGGCTCGCCAGCGACGATACGCCAGAATCCCCAACACCGTCGTGACGACGCCGGCGGTCAAGCCGATCTGCGCCGACAACGGAATGGGTACGCCCAAACTCCTTAGAAGCCACCCACCGACCCAGATGAGGGCGAGTAGCAGAATAGCGAAGATCCAAAGCCACATAGCGTCTCAGACGCTATTTCATTACTTTGCGCCGGTCTGGGCAAAGTTCTGCATGTTCTTTGCTGCGCTATCCGCGCTCGAGCTCACAACCACGCGCAAAACCACGAAGACGAGCACGGCGATTCCGATCAGCGCGATGCTGGCCGCCACGATTGGAGCCTCTCGTCTTACGGCAGACCGCATGCCCCCCGCGAGCTCGCCATGGGGGCTGAGCTGATCGCTGCGAGGCAGGTTGCGGGCGAGTCGAGCACCCACGCGTTCGACGATGGCACCGACGCCCTCGCCACCACGCACGGCGTACTGGCCCTGGAATCCAAGGCACAGACACAGGTAGTAGATCTGCAGCACGTGCGCGCGCTGCGGCTGCGCCTCGAGTTGCTCGAGACGCGAAAAAAAGCCTTCACCCGCGGTATTCTCGTTGAAATAGATGAGCTGCAAGGGGCGGCTCATCCACTGCTGCCGGCCTGGCCACTCCGAGCGCAGGATCTGTTCATCGATGAACGCGCAGAGCGCGTACTTCGCCTCCATCACGTCGTCGTCGGGGATGCGGGAGGCGCGGGCGCGCTCGGCCATTTGATCGAAGACGCCGGAGATGCGCTGGCTCAACACGTCGGGCGGCGGCAGATCCCGCGCGGTCCCGAGCTGGGTCGCCAACGTGAGCGCATCGGAACAGGCCCAGTACATCTGTTCGATCACGACATCACCTCTGCGCTAGACAGCCACATCTCAGAAAGCTCCAAACCAACGACTCCACAGCTGGCGCCGCGACTCAAGGCTGCGCCTCACCCCCGAAAAACCCACCCGAGACACCGTGGTGTGAGGGGCGATTGCCGCACGAAGATCCGGCGATCACAGGTTTTCCGGGTCGACCGCATAGAGAGAGAGCTCGACGGCCCGCGGCTCCAGCGGTTGATAGATCGCGATGGTTCCAGTTCCTTGGATATCGGTCCAGTATT
>JAGQIY010001031.1 GCA_020430865.1 Myxococcales bacterium | reverse complement strand
GCCTTCCCTACGTCGCGTCTACACTTGCAAAAGCGACTACACCCAGCACGGAATACCTTGAGGCTCCGGATGCCTGCGAAGTGCTCGCGGCTTGTGATGTCGTCGCCAGACTGCGCGGTCAGATTGGCCAGAAGGATGCCTACACGGAGGAAGTTGACGCTTGGGTCACGTCGCAAGCCGTTCATCCCGATCCCCAGCTGATCGCATCTGCCGTTGCTGCGCTGGATCGAGTGCTCGGCGAGAACTCCGAGCTGGCCGAACTCTGGGATGAGTCCGATGAAGGCCAAGCATGGCGACTGAGCGTGCAAGCGCTCCGCCAACGGCTCACCACCTAACACGCCGCTGCTGCCAGGCGTGGGGTTTCCGCCGCAACTCTGTGAAAACATCCGCTCAACGTGCGCCTGCAAGCCCCTTGGACCCTTCAGATTGCCTAGAATGGTGCGAGCTGATCGTCTCCAGAACCCTCGGATACTATTGGATGATTCGGCATGGTCAGTAATCCACTCCCATTCGCCCCCCTCGCTCAGCGGCGGGGTAGATGAATCGCACCCGGACATGAGGATATTTGGTACGATGAGACTCCTCTGGACATCTGACGTCGCCCTCATCCATGGCGCTGGCGTGACCTTCGACCGATCGTTGGTGTGTTAGTGCGTGCCGGAATCCGATGAGCTCCAGCAGGAGACTCCGAACGGTCATCTCGGTTGCCGGATTCACCGCTCAGGAGGCTCAAGACGGTCTGCCTCACTTGAGAGCAGAGTTCCGAAACAGGCCATGGTTGCTGTCATCCAACGCAATCTGGGACAACCGGCACGACCTTCTCATAGTTGCTATCGAGCGCGAAAGTAACTCACTTCGTGACTCACGTGCAACGCTCGATGAAGTATGGGACTGCGTCATCGCTTGTATTCATTTCGAGTCTGCTGATGGAATTCGATTCGACGTTAGGTCGAACGAGTTTCTCAGACCCGATTCAGTTCGTCTAGGGAGTGGGTCGATGTCCATTGAACTTACTGTGCGAGTTCCAGTCGACGGTTTGCCAACGCCTCAGCAGTGGCAGGCAGCAATCTCTGATCATGGATTCAAGCTCGTCCTCGACACAGACCTCGACATGCAGGACTTCAGCGGATACTTGCCCTGCGAGATCGATAGGGTGTCTTCCGGCTTTGAGTACTACTGGGGTCGTCGGGATCACTTGAGCGAATCCCAGGAAAGCGTCGTCACACTGGTGACTCACTCAGACCTCCTGGAATTCCTCTGTGCCGCAATCGCAGCCGCCGTGTTGGCAAGTGTTAGTGAAGGCATCCTCGAGGATCCTCAGCAGGGTCAGTCTTGGGGGGGCGAGCAGGCGGTGGATTGGGCGCGCCAGGTCGAGCGTGAGGTCACAGCCTCCCAGGAGGCCCAGTCATCCACTGACGCCGCAAGGGGAACTCGGCGACGGCCCTGGTGGCGATTCTGGTGAGTTGGCTGCAGGCCCTGGGGAAAGTTGCGCTCTACCGAATCATCGACCGGGTCTCAATAACCCTCGGTTCCCTTACCAACAACTGACTCCACAAAACCCAGCGTGCGCCTGCGAGAGTCGTGGTCACGAAACTCGGTCACCCTATCAAGGGCAAGCTTGTCGCGGGACCAACGAGATTCGTAACGGTTGGTGTCCGTGCCAAGCGGCGTCGGATCGCAAAGACCTGGTCCATACCGTTTCGCCGTGACCGGGTCCAGCGTCGCATCGGTCTCACAGGCCCCAGGTCGAACGCCAGCTGGCCGGCGTGTCGAATCCGGCCAGGGCAGCGTAGAGACTCCACTGGCCGTGATGGATCGCCTCGTGCTGCACGTACTCCCAGGTGAACGTGGCGAAGGTGAAGGGGCTGCCGTCCCAGTCGATCACGCGGTCGAGGTCGACCTGGCGCAGGATCGCGAGCAGCGCGTGCTGTTGGGCGTCGAGCGCCGTCAGGAGGGCCTCGCGGGTCAGCGGGCCGGCATAGTGGTCGTGCTTGCGCGACCAGTCCACCCGCCCCGTGGCCAGCGCGGCGGCGTAGACCCCGCGCACGCAGACGACGTGGCGCAGCTGCTTGTTGAAGGGCGCGAACCCCTTGGCGATTCGGCCGGGTGCCGCCGGTCGGGTCGCCTGGCCGGGTGCGATCGGGTTGAAGTCCCAGCGATCGTCGGGCACCGCACGCGCGAAGTCGACCGTCAGGTCGTGCAGCACGCTGCAGTATCGAGCGAACGCGTCGGGCGTCATCGCGGGCTCCTGGTTGCGGGAGGGTGATGCGGTGCGGCGGTCGAGCGCGGCGGGCCGACCCTCGCATTCGGGACTCTAGGCGGGATCGAGCGGCGCCGCAAGCCGTCCACTGCGTGATCGACTCGCGCATTTGCGCCGGATGCCCCTATCCTTATCATGAACCTTCGCCCTTCCTCCGAACCCGCCGGCCGGGTGCGCGAGGCACGCCGCGCCGCTGGCGCAGGAGCACTCGTGACCATGACGCCCCGCAGGGTCTGGCTGCTGGCATTCCTCGCCCCGGCCCTGCTCGGCCTGACGCGTCGCGAGTCGGGACCGCGGGTCGCCGCCCAGTCGGCGAGCGCGCATCGCCCGGCCGAGGCCATC
>JAGQIY010001030.1 GCA_020430865.1 Myxococcales bacterium | reverse complement strand
TCGGTGAAGTGCCTGGTGTAGTCCCTGACGTCGATGTCGAGGCCGCTGCTGGAACGGATCCTCCCGGATTCAATGGCGTAGCGATCGGTCTCGTGCAGCGCCACCAGTTCGTAGTCGCGTTCGAGGTCGGGGAAGGGGAGCGCCGCGAGGCGCTCGAGCGCTACCAGGGTCGCCTGCTCCGCCCACTCGAGCTCAGGCAGGAGCGACTCCAGGGCGAGCGGTTCTGGCGCCTTGTAGAAGCCGCCGACTCGGGTGTTGATGGGGTGGATCTCGCGACCTCCCAGCACGCGCATCAGGGTGTTGCCCACCTTCTTGATTCGCAAGGCCGTCTTCACCAGGTCCGGATCGCGCTCCGCGAGCTCGATGGCATCGGGCAAGCCGAGGAAGTCCGGGAGGTGCAGCATGAACACGTGCAGACCGTGGCTCTCGATCCACTCTCCGGTGTAGAGCAGGCGCCTCAGCGCGACGTGTTCCGCGCGTAGCTCGACGCCGTGCGCCTGCTCCAGGGCCGCGCAGGCGCTGGTGATGTAGGCGACGGGGCAGATCCCACAGATGCGCGAGGTGATGTCTGGCGCCTCGAACTGATCGCGCCCTCGAAGCAGCGACTCGAAGAAGCGCGGCGGCTCGAAGATGCGTAGCTCGATGCGCTTGGGCTCCTCGCCTTCGAGTTCGATGCGCAGCGCGCCTTCGCCTTCGACGCGAGTCAGAAAATCCACCTGCAGCGTGCGGCTAGCCATGGTGTTCCGCCTCCTCGCGGAACTCGGGCGCCAGCGTGTTGAAGGTCTGGAGCAGGCGGTGCAGGCGAGCTGCCTTGACCAGAGCGTCCCGCGGCACGTCGATGGTCGGGTCCTGAGGCGGGGCCACGCCCAGCAAGCGTCGACTCAGCGCTGCAGGGTTGGCAGCCTCGGCGGGGCCAAAGCAGCCGTAGCAAGGTCTGTCGTAGCTGGGGCAGAGCGCACCGCAGCCGGCGTGGGTGATGGGTCCGAGGCAGGGTTCGCCGGCGCTCACCAGAACACACGCGTTGCCGCGAAGTTTGCATTCGACGCACACGCTGTGGTGCGAGATGGCTGGCTTGCGGCCCATCAGGAGCGCGCTGAGGACCTCCAGTAACTGATGCTTGTCAACCGGGCACCCACGCAGCTCAAAATCCACGTGGATATGCGAGGCGATGGGCGTCGAGGTGTCGAGGCTGTCGAGATACTCGGGATGCGCGTAGACCATGCTGGCGAACTCGGGCAGGTCGCGTCCGTTGCGCAGCGCCTGGATACCCCCGGCCGTGGCGCAGGCTCCCAGGGTGATCACGAAACGCGACTGGCGCCGCACGGCCTGGATACGTTTTCGGTCTTCATGGGTCGTGATCGAGCCTTCGACCAACGAGACGTCGTAGGGCCCTGGCTGGACCGAGCGAGTGGCCTCCAGGAAGTACGCGATGTCGACGCGTGACGTGAGCGCCAGCAGCTCGTCTTCGCAGTCCAGCAGCGACAGCTGACAGCCATCGCAAGAGGCAAACTTCCATACCGCGAGCTTGAGCTTTCGGTCCGTGAAATCGCCTTCGTGGAGGGCGCCCGAGTCAGGGCCGGGGGTGAGGGTAGTCACAGCTCGCGCACCCCTTGCCAGCGCTGCACCGACGACAGCGGTACCACTGGACCGTGCCTGCAGACGAGCAGCGAGCCGTACTGGCAGTGCCCGCAGAACCCGAGGGCGCACTTCATGCTGCGCTCCAAGGAGACGTACTGGGCGCTCCTCGGTACACCCAGCAGATCGAGTTCTCGGCTAGCGAAGCGGAACATCACGTCCGGTCCACACAGCAAGGCGACGCTCTTCTGCTTGTCGAAGCCCCTGCGGAACCCCGGCTCGTGCAGTAGCTGTGTCACCACGCCGACATGGCTCGGAACATCCGGGATCCCGCCCCAGCCGCTCGGCGCGTGATCCACGGCGACGAACACCTCGAGCGCCCCGCCGCGGTTCCAGGCGCTGAGCTCCGCGGGGAACAGGAGGTCGTCCGGGCTGCGGGCGCCGACGAGGAGCGTGACTCGGCCATAGCGGTCGCGCTGGCCGAGCAAGCCGTGGATGGCGGGTCGCAGCGGCGCGAGCCCCAGACCGCCAGCGATCACCACGACGTCGCGTCCGTGGACGTCCTGCAAGGGCCAGGCACTGCCGTAGGGGCCACGCAGGCCTAGCTCCGCACCCGGTGCGAGCGAGCACAAGGCGTGGCTCACCGCGCCGACGTCACGGATGGTGTGCAGCAGCCGCTCGGGGGTCGCCGGATCCGAGCTGATGGAGACCGGTATCTCCCCCACGCCGAACGCATACAGCATGTTGAACTGACCGGCTGCGAACCGGAAGTCCGCTGGCGGCTCGAGCTCGAGCGTGACGATGTCGTCGAGCTCCTGCCAGACGCGTCGCACCCGCGTCGGAGCGGGGAGCCATGGATCCTCAATATGTTTCCCTTCGGAAACAAGAACTGGTAGGCTCACGTTCCTCCTCCGACGCTGTCCTTGCGGCCTTGGCCATAGACGTCGAGGCGGCCGAGACGTACCTGATTGAGCCGCTTGTACAGCTCGTTCAGCAGCGGCTTGGTAAGCGCGTAGCCGAGCGCCGGGTCGGCCTCCATCTTGGGCAGCAGGCAGGTGGCGTCGAACTCCAGCGCGATCAGCGTCTCGAGGGCGCGGGCGTCGAGCGTCCAGCGATGGTCGGGGAACAACCAGGAGAAGCCCACGACACCCCCTGGGCCCACGCTCTCCACCTGGGTCGCTCCGCGGCCTGGAACGTCGACCTCCAGGGCAAGGCGCCCCTTGCGGACCAGGTAGAAGCGGCCGGCTTCCGCGCCCTCCTTGAACAGGAACTCCCCCGGGGAGCGGCGTACGTTTCGCGCGCAGCACGCCACCACCGAGAGGTGTTCGGGGCTCAGCTCCGCCGCGAACGGATGGGCCTTGACGACTCGCTCCAGGTTCTCCAATTCAGCCTCGCCCCGAGAGGCGCTTTGCCTCCCTCGTGATGTCGATGCCCGCTGGGCACCAGGTGATGCAGCGCCCGCAACCCACGCACCCGCTGGCGTCCTCAGTACCTCGGGGAACCGAAGCGCCGTCACCGAGTTGGTCTCGCCAGGTTCCGAGCTTGTGGGTCAACCACTGGCGGTAGCGCGCGCGGGTGCTCTGGCGCACGCTGCCGCCGTGCACGTAGGAGTGATCCGCCGTGAAGCAGGAGTCCCAGCGGCGTGAGCGCTCCGCGCTGCAGCCATCGAAGCTACTCGAGTCCTCGACGCTGGAGCAGAAGCAGGTCGGACAAGCGAGCGTGCAGTTCGTGCAGCTCAAGCAGCGCTCCGCGATGCTGTCCCAGAGCGGGCTCTCGAGCTGGCTCTGCAGCGCGCTCGCCAAGCCCGTGAGCGGCAGGTCCCGCTCGATCGCCTGCGCTGCATTCTCGAGGAGATCGGCTTCCTGCTGCAGCTCCTCCGCGCTGGCCGGTCGCGTCGCGACTCGCGCGAGCAACGCGGTGCCTTGCGGGCTTCCGCTGCGGGCGACGTAGCTCGCTCCGGCGTCGCTGATCAGCTCGCTGAGGGACACGTCGAAGTACTCTCGCGCTGCCGGGCCCGTGCCCGTCGAGGTGCAGAAGCAAGTGCTTGCGGGGTGCCCGCAGTTGACGGCGACGACGAACACTCCCTGGCGTCGGGCGACGTAGTCCGCGTCCGCTGGATTCTCCGCCGATGCCCCGCCGAGGATGTGGTCCTGCATGGCGATCGCGTGCAGATCGCAGCTCCGGGCGCCGATCAGCGCCAGCTTCGGAGGCGACTGCCCGAGCTCGATGACGCGGAAGCTCGAGCCGTCGGGGGTCTGGCGCTTGGCGCGCAACAACGTCAGCCGAGGCACGAAGAAGTGACGCTTGAAGGAGCTGGCGGGCGCCGCGTAGGCGAAGCGCGCTTGCCGCTGCGCTCCCTCGTGGGCCGTCAGTCGATAGTGACCTGGCCGCTGCTCGGCACCGATTCCCTGAGGTAACTCGTCGAGGCCGCCGAGCGGCGCGTAGTCGATGACCTGACCCACGCGCTTTGGCCCGACCAGGCTGAAGCCATCGTCCATCAGCGCCTCGAGCAGGCCGCGCAGGCCAGCCTCGTCGAGGCGGAGCGGGACGTCCCCATCCGGCGGTATTGCGGAGTGCACTGCGACCATCGCTGGAGCGAGTATGCCTCAAGCGCCGCGGGGGTTCCTGCGCTGGATTTTCGTGATTCCAGGCGTGGTCTCCGCGATCTCAAACAGTGGCGACGGGCACCTGGGGGCCGGGCGTGACGTTCAGGGAACGCAGACCCGTGAACTGCTCGCCATCGATGATGGGCGCCAGGAGCTCGTCGCTCAGCGCCCGGACCCTCAGCTCCGTGCCAGCGACTTCGCGCAGGTTGGGGCTGCGGATCGCGCCTCCGCGCACCAGGTCCGGGAGCGCTGCGATGATCTCGAGGGGCGTGATAGCGCCCGCCTGGAAATGTAGCTGCCCTGGCTCTGCCGCCAGGGGGAAGACCCGGAACACACCACCGAGGGATACGTCGAAGGCTCCGGCGTGAATCGCGCCGTGCTTCGTGGTGCCGAGCGCCTCGCCATCGATGCTCACCTCGGCGAGCGTGGGCCGGAAGAGCTGTTCTGCGTAGCTCTGCAGCGTTTCCGTGCGGGGCACGTTCAGCGCACCCAGCGCGAACGATGCCACCGTGCGCAGCACGATCGCCACGATCGTCGCGGGGCTTGGATCGGGGGAGGAGTAGTAGTGGTCGAAGAAGCGCTGTCCGACCCCTCCCGCCGCCAGCGCGAAGCCGAGCCGATCGAAGGGCTCGCCGTGCTCGTCTTCTCCAGTCAAGCGCAGGCTGTCGAGGTGCAGCACGCGTGGCGCCTCTCCACGCTCGATGTGCTGGATCAGGCGCTCGACGATCGCGTCCTGGCTGCCTTCGACTCCGACTTTACGGGCGACGAAATCGATGGTTCCGCCGCAGGTTGGCACGATCGGGATGAGCCCTGCGTCCCCTCGCAGCCGCCGCACCTCGTTCAGCGCCCAGTGCAGGGCGCCGTCGCCCCCATCGCTCACCAGATACTCCACGCCGTCGTCCACCAGCGCCTCGATCGCGTGCCGGAGCTCGTCGGTGGACTGGGTCTCGACCACGTGCCCAAGCTCCCCCACGCGGCGCTTCAGCTGGCCTAGCCGCTGGGCCGCCTCAGCGCTCTGACGCCGGTTCTTCCGGGAGTTGGGGTTGAGCAAGATGCCGATCTTCATGAGAGAACGTCTGGGCCTGCCGAGGAGAAGGAGCGCGCTCCCGGCGTTGCCGCCGGATCGCCTGCAGGAGCGAGTGCACCCAGCTTGGAATCCTGAGAGGGAGAGGGGACGACGGGGCGGGGAACATACGCGATCCTCAAAGCAAAATCGCGCTCAGGGCGCCGCGGGTGCCGAGGAAGTCGCCGCCTTCTGGTGGCGTTCCCGCAACGATGTCACAACAAAGGACTCCCCTAGCGGGCGGGTTTCAAGTAAGCCGAGAACTTTCTGTTGGGCGCTCCCCCCGCCTAAGCTTTTGATTCGACCCCCTGCGTCCTGCGCAGAAGCGGCGAGAGAGTGGCCTTTTCTGGCCTCCAGACTTGCCGTCCTTGCTTCCGTCCCGTCTCCCGAGCCGAGGCGGATCGATTGAAAACGTGTCTGACCGTCGGCCTCCAGTCCTCAACCTCCGCGCGTGGCTCTTGCGCCACGTCCGCCTGGGGTGCGCGCTGGGCTGCCTGCTGGCGCTGGCCGATCTGATCCTGGTGCCGTGGCTCGGTGTCCCCGAGCTCGGCGGTCTCGGGCCACTGACCTGGCGGCTGCGCGTGCTGGGCGCCGCGCTGACCGTTGGCCTGAGCGTGGCGCTCGCCGTGGTGCTGGCGCTGGTGAGCGCGCTCGGGCTGCGCTGGCGCTTCACGCGGATCCTGGCGGTGAGCTTCAGCAGCGCGGTCGCGACCGTGTTCGCGGCGGCCCACGTGGTGGGCTTGGTCGTGCGCTTGATGAGCGGCTCGTTCGTGACCCTCGGTGGCCTCGAGTTCGTGATGGGGAGCCTGAGCCACTTCGCAGACGCCGCGTTCGTGGGCTACTCGCGCTACACCTATCCGCTGTTCGTCGCTGCGCTGGGGTTGGGGGTGAGCCTCGCTGTCTACCTCCGGCGCCCCTCGCAGGGCGCTGGCTCGGCCCTGCGCCAGGTGCTTCCGGAAGGCGTGATCATCGTGAGTCTCGCGGCCGCGGTGCTCTTTGCCGGGGTCGGCGACAGCATGCGCGGGGTCTGGCGCACCACCCCCGAGCTTGCGCTGATTGGCTCGCTGGATCCGCGCTGGACGCTACCCAGAGCCGCAGACCCCAAGGCGCCGAAGCTCGACGTGGAGCCCGGATTGCCGCAGACCAGCGGGCGCCTCTGGGAGCAAGCGGTCGAGCGGATTCGAGACGACGGCGAGCCCCGCCCCAAGGTCCTGTTCTTGATGCTCGAGTCGGTGGGCATCGATCATCTCGGCTACAACGGCTACACGCGCGGCACGACGCCGAACCTGGACCGGGTGGCGAGTCGCAGCGCACGTTTCCGCAAGGTATGGACCACGGCCACCCACTCGAACTACGCTCAGCCTGCCGCGCTTTCGTCGCTGTTCCCCCGGCGTGGGTCGACGCTCGACATGTACACGCGCCTCGACTACCCGCGGATGCTCTACCACGATGTGTTCTACCGGCTTGGGTATCTGCCGGTGACCATCAGCTCTCAGGACGAGACCTGGCAGGGCATGTTGCGCTTCCAGACCACGGACACCCCGGTCGACTACTGGCACGCCAAGGACTACCAGGGGCCCCACGTTTACACCGGGAGCGAGCACGTCGTCCCGGATCACGCAACGGCCGAGCGCGTGGGGGCGTACATCCGCGAGCACGCGGATGAGCACTGGTCGCTCTACGTCAACTTCCAGATGACGCACTTCCCCTACGTGCTGCCGGCGTCGGCCAAGAAGCCTTACCAGCCGTCGGATCCCCAGGGAACCTTCAACTACCTGTACTACGGCGAAGAAGACCTCGAGCGGGTGAGGAACCGCTACGACAACGCCCTGCGCTACGTGGACGCTCAGATCGGCGAGCTCGAGCGCGCGCTGAAGGAGAGCGGACAGCTGGAGGACACCATCTGGGTGATCACCAGCGATCACGGCGAGGCCTTCTATCAGCACGGCGGAGTCACTCACGGCAAGACGCTCTACGAGGAGGAGTCCCGCGTTCCGCTGCTCTTCCACTGGCCCGGCCACATCAAGGCGCAGGACATCGACGAGCCCACGAGTCACCTGGACATCCTGCCCACCCTGCTCGAGTTGGTGAAGGTGCCGCCACACCCTTCGTTCCAGGGACGAAGCATGGCCAAGCTCCTCAAGCCTTCTGCGGATCCGGTGATCGTCAGCGACGACAGCGGGCGCCGAGGTGTGTTCCTGAACATCCAAGGGATCCGCAACGCCGATGGTGTCGTGTGTTGGCCCTGGAAGCTGGTCCTCGAGCGCAGCAGTCAGCAGGTGATGCTGTTCAACCTCGAGAGCGATCCTGGCGAACAGACCAACCGGGTGGTCCAGGACTCCCGCATCGCCACCCAGCTCGCGAGCGCCCTGGAGACTCAGATGGCGGCGCAGAGCCGCTATCACAAGAAGAAGAGCAACGTGCGCAAGACGCACTACCAGCCGCGGCTCCTGGCCTGCCCCGAGCTACCCGGCGTGCGCCGCGCCGAGCTCGCCCAGTGAAGTAGCTCTGGTCCCCAGCGCTAGGCTCAGTTCAGCCTTTCCGCGCGGCGACGTAGGGCTTGGTTCATCACCGCGAATCCGCGGGCCGTGCTTGGCATCCGTCTCGAGAAGCGCTCGGTCAGCAGACCGCTGAAGCGCTCACCGTGGATCAGTCGGGTGCGTCCGGCTTCCAGGGGCTCGAGACGAAAGAACTGCTCTCCGTCGAACAGTCCCTTGAAGAGGAAGCGACCGAGCCAGCGCAACTCCACGCCCTCATCGATGTGGGTCACGGTGGGGTGCCAGGTCATCTCCCGCCCGCCCGGCTGAGCGACCGCCAAGGTCAGTCGCGAGCCCACCACCAGCGGTCCCCAGATGCTGGTGATGAGCGGGTTCCAGTTTGGGTACTCCTCGAAGTCGGTCAGCACGTTCCACACGCACTCTGGGCTGGCGTCGATCTCGATCTCGGTCTTCAGGTCCATGGTCGGCACTGGACAGCCTCGGAAGCGGAAGGTTCCTCGAGATGATAAACCAAAGCGTGGGCGCTGGCAGACGTCGCTCCTCACCCCCAAAACCTGCTGAAGAATGCGAGAACATGGCGCTCGCGGGGGCGAGGGTGGCTGGCGGTACGGCCCGTGGGCCGGTCGATACGACGCCTATCGGCGGAAGTGGCTCAATGAACTGGCACGCCATCCGTTCCTCAGGGCATGCAGGCTGATCGGAGCCAAAAATGCGAAGGGCTACCTCAAGTTGCCGAGCACCTGACGCCCGAAGAGCGGATGCTCAACGTGCTGGTCGGGGCGCTGTGGCAGGTCGAGGTGCAGAGCCGCTTCGGGGTGAGCAGCAGTCCACCGGCGCCCGCCGTCGACGACGCCGCGGCCTAGCCCGGCGCCCCAAGAGATCCCGGCGGAAATGACGCCGCGCCGATGATGGGACAAAACGCGAGCTGGGACACGTTTCGGCGCGCGCCTCGACGGATCTGTTGCATCATCACCCCATGGTCGTGTTCGAGGTCTATCTCACGCCGGGTGCCAACCCCGAAGAGCTGTTCACCCGGGAGACGCTGGAAGAGACGCGGGCCAAGGTGATGACCTTGGAGGAGGCGGAACGCTCGGGCCTGAGCGGCTTCAAGCCCACGGAGCACCCGGGCGAGCTTCGTCTCGTGATGTGTGACGACCGCGAGGCCCGGTTCGTGCACATGCGGCTCGAGGGCAGCGGCATCGTGAGCAGCTTCCGCGGCCACGAGGTCGACGCCGAACTCCGCTGAGCCGGCGAGCTCGCGAAGCCTGCTCGCGGGCGCTCTTCAACGGGACCGGCGAGAGTGCTACGAACCCTCGCATGTCGCTATTCAAGGGTCTCGCGGGCTGGTCGGCGATCAGCGTCTCGCTGCTGATGCTCGGCTGCAATGAGTCGAAGTCGACTGGAGCTGCGCCCAGCGCGAGCGCGAGCGCCAGCCCCCTCACTGGTGCGCAGGCTTGGCTCGCCGACGAAACCAAGCCGCTGACGCCAGAGGTATACGAAGAACTCGTGCTCGGGCTCGCGAAGTGCCAGCTCAACGAGCGGGGTATCGACCCCCGCTGCGAGGCGTACCGCGACCTCAAGAAGGCGCGCAGTCGCAACACCTCGCTCAAGGACATCGCGGGTCTCAACGCCACGGTGGGCAAGAAGCTGATCAAGAACGAGAACCCGGCGGTGCGCTGGCAGGCCGCACAGCTGCTCAAGTCGGTGTTCGGCAGCACGCCCGCGGTGCAGGAGCTGGTGCTGAAGGCCGCGGAGACGGAGAAGGAGCCCGCGGTGCTCATCTCCCTGGTGCGAGTCGTCGGCTCTCAGCATCGGGACAACCCGAAGATCAAGGAGCTGCTGCTGAAGCTCGCCGATCACGAGTCGGAGCACGTGCGCCAGGAAGCGATGAGCTGGTTTCTGACTCCATTCGGCAAGGGCGTGGAAGGCACCTTCGACAAGGTGCTCGAGCACGTCGACAACGACAAGTCGATGAACGTGCGGCGCTTCCTGTGTGGGCGCCTCTACGGTAGCGAAGACGAGCGCGCGATCCCGGTGTTCGAGAAGTACCTGAATGGCAAGGACACGGACCCGAAGCTCTACGAGGGCTGCTGGCAGGGGGTGATCAGCGCCTGGACCGGTTTTCCCAAGCCCGAGAGCCCCAGCAAGCAGGCCTACGAGCTGACGATGAAGGTGCTGGAGAAGAAGCCGCGCACCCGCACGTCACCACCCTGGACCAGCTTCCGCAATCTCCGCGCGGCAAAGACCGACTTCCCCGAGCGGGACAAGGCGAGCCAGGCGTGGCTCGAGAAGGTGAAGCCCTGGTACAAGCAGGACCGGCTGCTCAAGGCCCTGGACAGCATCGTGCTCGACAAGGAAGCCTACTGGATGACACGAACCGCGGCGCTCGACGTGATGCGTGATCTCGGTGTCGAACAGAAGAAGTTCGAAGCGCTCGAGAAGAAGTACGCGAAGGCCGAGAAGGACGACGTCCACGTGAAGCGCAAGATCGAGGAGATCCTGCGACGCATCAACGTCCCCGTCGAAGACCCGCGTCGCCATTTCGTCGGCCGCCCAGGCGGCCCACCCTCGGTCAAGCACCTGGGAACGCCGCCAGGCGAGCGGAGCCAGGCATCGGATCCCCACGGACCCAGGCCTGCGAACCCGCACGCGCGACCGAGCCCTCGCCAGCCCTGAGACGAGAAACGCTGTGTTGATTCGTTGAGCGAATCATAGATTCGCCTCACCAGCGCTAGTGCTAGTAGGGGTTCGCCGCTGCGGGCTGCAGGGCCGCCGGCTCTCGTGGCATCACGGCGACACACGACCAGTGCGCGGAGCGAATCGGGGCGAACAGCAGGTCCGCTGGCTTGCCGTCCGTGAGATCGACGCCGATCCCGCGACCCTCTTCTCCCTCGAGCGCGCGATCCCAGGTGGCGGCCAGCGCCTGGTCCTGGGGCTTGAAGCCCCTGGACGACGCCGCGGGGAAACGCCAGTCCAGCTTGGGGTGACTGACGATGGTGCCGTCAGAGGTGACGACCATGGCATACGACTGGCCGCCCAGGTCCGAGCTGCGCAGCGACTCGTTCAGCGCGCGGAAGTAGTCGAGAGAAAGGTCGGCGGTGACCACCCCGGCGCGCTTGCCGTCACGCTCGAAGGGCACGGAGAAGGTGACCATCGGGATGTCGCCGCCCCCCTCATCGACGTAGGGCTTGCTCCAGCTCCCTCCCGGCTGGGCGTGCTTGTACCAGTCCCATTCGCGATAGATCGGGGTGTACTCGGGGGGGAGTAGCTGCTTCACCTTCAGGCTGGTGCCGTCCCGGTACACGTAGGCGGAGAAGTCCTGGACGTCCTCGGCGAACTGTCCGGGCTCGAACGCCACCGCCATGCCGAAGATGTGAGCCTCCTGGGCGAGGCTCCGCTCGAGCAGACCGTTGAGCTGCGCCTCGCTCCAGCCGCCCCTCGTCTCGAGCACTCGAGCGAGCGTCTTCGGCACGCCCGAGAGCTGCAGGAGATCGCTGTTGATGCTCTCGGCCTTCGTGCGCACCAGCCTGAGCTGGAGCTTGTTGCGCGCCCTAGCGGCGTCCGCGCGCGCGGCCTCCGTGGCCTTGAGCTCCACCTGCAGCTTGCGAGTGAACCAACCACCGGTCGCGACCAGCGCGATCAGCGCTGCACCGCTCACGCCGATCAAGGTCGCCCAGGCGGGGTTGCGCTTCGACCAGCGCAAACCTCGCTCGAACCTCCCGATCGGTCTGGCGTGAATTGGTTCCGCGCGGATCAGGCGTTCGAGGTCTTGCGCGAGCTCCAGCGCGCTGGCGTAGCGCTTCTCCGGCTTCTTCTCCAGGCACTTCAGGCAGATGACGTCGATGTCCAAGGGGATGCCTGGCTGCAGCATTCGCGGAGGGATCGGATCTCGCGTCACCGCCTGCATCAGCGTGTCCAGCGTCGTCGCGGCCTCGAACGGGGGGCGACCCGTGAGCATGTCGTAGAGCATTGCCCCAAGCGAGTAGATGTCCGCCGCGGGGCCGATCTCGTCGTTCTTTCCCAGCGCCTGCTCTGGTGCCATGTAGCTCGGCGTGCCGAGGATGTTCCCGGTCTTGGTCTGGCGGTCTGCGTCGAGTCGCCGCGCGATGCCAAAGTCCGTGATCCTGGGCGAGCCATCCTTGGCGAGCAGGACGTTGGCTGGCTTCAGGTCGCGATGAACGATGCCGTTCTCGTGGGCTGCATGGATCGCCTTCGCGAGCAGCACCAGCATCTCCGCAGCTTCTCTCCACTCGGTGGGTCGCTGTGCGAGTTGCTCCTCGAGGTTGCCGCCATCGACGAACTCGAGCGAAAAGAACGGGCGCCCCTGGACCTCACCGATCTCGTGGATCTGGACGATGTTCGGGTGGTGGAAGCGTGCGACTGCTTCAGCTTCCGCGAGGAATCGAGCGCGGCTCTCGCCTCGGGCGTGGGCCTCGAGCACCATCTTGATGGCGACGATACGACCCAGGGCGTCCTGCCTGGCCTTGTAGACCACCCCCATGCCGCCGCGACCCAGCTCGTCGAGGATGGTGTAGCCGGGGATCTCGGGGACGCCCGGGTCGCAATCGCTGTCTCGCGGTGATAGCGGCAGGCTGGCGATCGTGTTCGCAGTCGCGAGGTCGTCTCTTGCGCTCATGGCACCCTTGCGCTGCGTGAGGCGTTGGCCGCCGCCCGTCAACGTTTGACCGAGGGAACACGATCTCACGCTGCTCACAGCGGATCAAGGCAGCGAGGGTCAGCCGGTGAAACCCGAGCGAAGCGTCGATTCTCCGCGGCTTCCCCGGGAGTGACCGCCCGAACCCCGGAGCTTCGAGGCGGAGGTCTCCTCCCAGGAAATCAAGCGCGCTGAACGAGGACGCTGGGTGACTAGAAGCCGTAGGCGGCTTTCATCTCCGGATCGCGGGTAGCGATCAACCTCGCCAGGTCGACCATCACCTTGCACTGCTTCACGGTGGCGTCGTCCTGCATCTTGCCGTCGATCATCACGGCGCCGGTCCCGTCGCCCATGGCGTCGATCACCTTGCGCGCCCAGAGCACCTCGTCTGCGGGGGGGCTGAAGACCCGGCGAGCGATTGCGATCTGCTTTGGATGCAAGGACCAAGCGCCGACGCAGCCCATCAGGAACGCATTGCGGAACTGATCCTCGCAGGCCACGACATCGGCGATGTCACCGAACGGCCCGTAGTAGGGCAGGATGCCGTTGGCGGCGCAGGCGTCGACCATGCGCGCCAGTGTGTAGTGCCACAGATCCTGCTGAGCCGTGGCGCGCGGCGCATCCGGGTTCTCGAGGTCTGGATCCGCTCGGACCAGGTAGCCCGGGTGTCCGCCACCGACGCGGGTGGTCTTCATGCGGCGCGAGGCCGCGAGATCCGCCGGTCCGAGACTCAGCCCCTGCATGCGAGGACTGGCGGCGGCGATCTCCTCGACGTGGTTCACGCCTGTGGCGGTCTCCAAGATCGCGTGGATCAGCAGCGGCTCCTCGAGGCCGTGCTTGGCCTCGAGCTGCGCGAGCAGCTGGTCGACGTAGTAGATGTCCCAGGGGCCCTGCACCTTGGGCACCATGATCACGTCGAGCTTGTCGCCGACTTCACCCACCAAGCGCAGCAGGTCGTCGAGGCACCAGGGGCTGTCCAAGCTGTTGATGCGAGTCCAGAGCTGGGTGTCTCCGAAGTCCGTCGCCTTGGCGATCTCGATCAAGCCTTCTCGCGCGGCTTCCTTGCGATCCGCGGCGACTGCGTCCTCCAGGTTGCCGAGCAGCACGTCCACCTGGGGCGCGATCTCTGGCACCTTGGCCGCCATCTTGGGATTGCTCGGGTCGAAGAAGTGGATCATTCGCGAGGGGCGAAAGGGCACCTCACGCAGAGGCTGGGGAGCACCGATGGCCAGCGGCTGAAAGAAATCCTTGGCATTTCTCATGTGGAAATTCTCCTGGAGGTCTGACTGCGGCCGCGCCCAGGTGCTGCAGCGCCGGGGGCGCGGCGCGAGACGAGCGGCAGCGAGCTGCCGCCGGGGAGTGTTACCACTTCTGACGCGATGTGTCGCGAGGCAGTGGCCGGCCGACGCCGTACCGCGATCGTCGGCTACACCGGGGGCGGTTCATGGTCGTTTACAGCTGACGGTCGAGCTGTAAACACGGGCTTCGAGGCGTCGAACGCTGGAGGCCCGGCTCGCTGGACGTGCGATTCCGGGGCCTGCGCCCTTCCTCAACCAATCAGTGCGCCCACGACCACGCTGAAGAAGTTCATGCTCAGGTGCGCCACGATGCTCGCCTCGAGGGAGTGCTTCCGGCAGAGCCAGCCAAACGCCAGCCCCAAGAGGAAGATCTGGACGACCTTGAGCAGATTGTTGTCGGCGCTGCCGATGTGCGCCAGCGCCCAGACCAGTGAGCTGACGCTGACGGCGATCACGACTCCAGCTCGGCTTTGCTTGAAGAGCTTGCTCAGGCCCTGCTGCAGTATCCCACGGTAGATCAGCTCCTCGCTGATGGCCGCGCCCAGTGCCATGGGGAACACGGCGCCCCAGAGCAGCGACGGTTCGTCCAGGTCCAGGTGATACAGCTCCTGGAGCTGCTTGAACACCTCGCCATAGCCCACGCGCAGCCAAGCGAAGAGCGGGACACTGACGGCGGCGCCGATGCCTCCGATCAGCGCGCCGAGACCGAGGCTCCGCCAGCGCGGCGTACCCTGGAGCAAGCCAGGGAATGGTTCGTGGCCTGCGCGAGCGAGGTGCACTGCGGCGGGCACCTGAAATACCCGAAACGCGAAGCCGAACACGACGCCGACCAGCGCCGACCCGACTCCCACATAGCGCAACGTAGCAACCATATCCGTAGGGATATGTAGGTCGGTGAGCCTGGTCATGTCGGTATGCCAGCCGATGACCAAGTCGAAGGGCAGGCCGAGCAACACGGCGATGATCACGGGGAGGGTGCCCCGTCGGAAGGTCGCCTTGAGCTGCTGCCAGCGGCTGATGCCGACCACCATCGCGAACAGCATCAGGACGTACATCACCGCGGCGTTGAGCAGCGTGAACAGCGTGATCCAGTTGAAACGGGCGGCGATGAGCACGACTCATCGTATAGCGCGACTGCACCGGAACACCCCGCCAGCAACGTTCGTGCTGGAAGTTGACACCCGGCTTGGACGAGCTGGGTAAGTGAGCCTGACGAGAAGGCGAAATCCGCACGGACAAGTGCATAACCCGCAGCTGACACCTCCACTCAGGACGGCATAGGCTGCGGTTGCGCGAGAGGTCGCGCGAAGGAGGACGGTATGAAGAGCTTGACTTGGTTCGGTGTGCTGGCGCTGAGCACCAGCGTGGGGCTGATGACCGCCTGCGGTGGCGATAGCGAGTCGGATACGGGGAGCGGTGGCAGCGGCGGATCCGGTGGCGGCAGCGGGGGCGCCAGCGGGGGCAGCGGCGGCAGCAGCGCGGGCAGCGGCGGCACCGGCGGCAGCAGCGC
>JAGQIY010001029.1 GCA_020430865.1 Myxococcales bacterium | reverse complement strand
GGAGCTACAGGCGGCGTTTCCGTCCGGTTTGTCGCACAGACAGAAGTCGCCCGCCGGGCACTCGAGGGGTCCTGACAGTGGATCCAGGCAGGCGTACTGCAAGCGATAGCCCGCGTTCGCTTCGTCACCGCCGTTCACCGCGTTGGTATCCGCGGGGGAGATCCCGTTGAGCTTGCTCACCCCAGTGCGGGGGAGATCCGACTCCACCATGAAAGGATCCTGCGGCGGCTTATAGCTGCTCGGATCGCCCACCAGCTGCGCCCACAGGTCAGAGCTGGCGAGCTCGGCGTTGCTGAGATTGCGCGTGGTGCCGTCCGCATTCATTTCCGTCAGGTACCCAGGTGGCGCACCCCCGAGGGTCAAGAAGTGCACCTGTTTCGTGCTGCGGGTCCCGTCCGCGAACAACGCGTTGACCAGGGACTCGTCATCGTGATCGATGGTCTTGCTGCGCAGAGCAGCGACATAGCGATCGACCGGATACAAGAAGTCGATCCCCAGACGTCGCTTCTGGTCCCAGCACCGCAGGTTGAGCTCGTCGTTCGGCGTGGGTGCCGTGCACTCGGTTTCGAGGCTCGGGCAACCTGCCTTCTGGGCTTGCTGACAGGAGTAGCAGCACTCGCTGTTCGGATCCGTCGCACAGGTCTGGGTGGGCCGCGGCTGCAACACGTGGTCGTCCAGGCCAATCCAGGACTGCCCGCCAGCCACGACCGAGCAGTCGTTCTCGTCGCCGACCATCACCACGACGACCGTGCTACCCGGGCGCAGGAAGGCCGCGCGCTGGGCGAGCAGCGCCTCGTCGGTCCCCGCAAATTCCACGCAGGCGTTCGCCGAGTCGTCGGCGCTGCACGGCCGCCTCTCCAAGCTGCCGTAGGGTTTTGGATCCGCAAGGAATCGGAACATCGCCTCGAGTGGCATCTCGAAGCCGCAGCCGCTCTGGCCGGTGCTCCGGATGGCATCCTGCACGCCACCGATCAGACCCTCCACGTCGCCGCCCTCACGCAGCTCGTAGACGCCTTCGGGGCTCGCACCCTCGAGCGAATCCCGGAGTGTCGGCAACAGGTGCGCCTGGTCGTTCTGGCCCTGGCAGTAGTCGCCCCCCGCGGTGCCGAGACTGGAGGTGATCACGCCGACGTTGAGATCGCTGACCGGCGCGTGGAGGCGCTCAGTGCCCTCCGGACACGCCTCGCCTGGATCGCTGGGCGTTCGCCGCGAGCCATCGCCGCCAACGCAGTCCGGGTTCTGCAGACGGCGAATCAAGTCACCAGCACTCTCCGCCAGTCGCTCGTGGTGCGCTTTGGTCCCTGCGGAGTTGTCCACCACCAGGAGCAAGTCGACCTGGGAGCTGTAGCCCGGCGGCTCGCCCCCGGCGCCGCCGTTGCCGGTGCCGCCCACGCCGCTGCCGCCGCCGCCACCGCTGCCTTCGTTGGTCCCATTCGTGGATCCACCGCAACCCACCGAGAGCAGTAAAGCACTCAGACAACAGACACAAAAACCGGAAGCTTTCAGCATGGATACACCTTGAAAGGAGTTTGAGGGCGCTCGCGAGCGTCGGAGAAGCGGCGCTTCGAGCGGACCGTGCGAGGCGATACCGTGTGTCGCCGGACCCCGAGCTTCTGAGCACTCATCCAGCCGTAAACGCGAGCCCTTCGGCGCGACCGAAGCTCGAACCGCGCCACCGCTGGGATGCCCACTCACGCGAACTGGAGCCGTAGCGCGGGGGTCGACTGCTGCCAGGGTCCGACCGAGGCAGACTGTTTCGCCGTGGTATGGCTGATTGGCTCGGCGAGGCGATCCGCGTCTACGAATCGCCGCACAGGTGCTGCAACTCGGCTTGTTCCGCTTGGATCGGTGGTTGCTTCGCCCACCGGTATGGCAAGCAAGATCATCACAGGAGCATTCACCAGCACCGCGAGCGCGAAGGCTGCGCTGAACGAACTCTATCAGCGTCAGGTCCGCCAGGAGGCGATCAGCGTGATCCTCCCCGAGGGCGCCCGCGACGAGTTCGCCCGCCTCGAGGAGAACACCAAGGCCCCCGAAGGAGCCGCTGTGGGCGGCGTCGCTGGCGTGGCCATCGGTGGCCTAGCAGCGGGGCTCTCCACCGTCGCTCTGATCCCCGGAGTCGGCATCCTGGCCGCAGGCCCCATCCTCGCGATGCTCGCGGGCGCAGGAGCTGGGGGACTATTCGGAGGCGCCCTCGGCAGCCTGATCGGCCTCGGCCTCACGGAGCACGAAGCGAAACTCCACACGGATATTCTCAAGCGAGGTGGAATGATCGTTCTCGTGAGCACGAGTGACCCCATGGAGCAAAACGTCGCCAAGGAGATCTTCCAGCGCCGTGCAGCCAAGCTGGAGACGGAGCGAGCGCAATCGGCGCATCTCTGACGCTCGCGGCAACTACTCCACGGCGACCGGCTCGAGCTTCGGGCTGCCCTTCAGCTCATCGCTCTTGCCCAGGAGGTAGTCCATGATGGCCACGCCGTTCTCTGGGTATTCCTCCGGGAAACCCATGGGCCCTGGGTGCTCGAGGAAGACGCTGGGCCAGTTCGCAGACTTTGCGAGCTCGTGATAGCGCTGCGCGCGCCCGCGGCTCTCGTCGTTCTCGCCCGCGATCAGCACCAGCCGCGGGTGCCCCTTGGTCTCCATGGTGGTCTTCTCGCCGAGCACCTCCGGCGCGCGGACGGGTGAGATGGCGAAGACCCCGGCGTACGTCTCTGAGTGCTTCACCGCGACCCCGAACGCGTGGGTGGCTCCCTGCCCGAAGCCGAAGAGGAACACGCGCTTCCTGTCGATCAGGTCCGCGACCAGCTCTGACTTCAGCACCGCCTGGATCTGGTCCTGAGTGGGCTCCACCGTCTGGAAGTACGCAAAGCGGTGCTTTCCGAGGGGCATCGAGCCCGGCAAGGCGATGGTCAGGAAGCCGTGCTTCGCCCAGTCCGCGGTGAAGTCGAAGAGCTGGGAGATGTTCGAGCCGTAGGTATGCATCGCGATCAGCACCGGGAAGCCGTCCTTCGGTGGACGCCCCCTGGGCTTGAAGGCAACGGGCGCCACGACGGGTGGGGGCGTGGTGTTGTAGCGATCGCGAAACTTGGCCAATACCGCGCGGTAACGGGGCGAGAAGGCCTCGTTCACCGGTGGGTGCAGGTAGCGCAGCGTGGGGTAGTCCTGCCAGCCCAGGTTGTACGCCGCCTCCAGGGCGTCGAGGGCGTCGTCGCTGCGGTTGATCATGCGCAGGTTGACGTAGTGCTCGTAGGCCACCTCGGGGTCGAGGGGGAACTGCTTGTGGAGGTGAGCCAGCGTCGGCTCGGCCTCCATGGGCTTGCCCGTGGCACGCAGCTCCAGCGCGGCGTCGAGCTCCCCGGAAGGGAACTCGGGCGGGGTCCTGTCCACGTCGTCCGAGTAGAGTTCGAGGGGCTTCGGCGCGGGCACGTGCGCTGCCCATTCCTTTCCGTGGGGCGTGAAGCGACAAGCGTCCAGAGACGGCTTGAGCAGGTCCGTGGCGGCGTCTGCGTCTTCGTTCTTGAGCTCGTCCCAGCTCTTGCCCTCGATGTGGTGGTCCAGCACGCACTGACAAACCCGCTCACGCGAGTCCGAAGGGAAGACCGTGCTGGTCTTCGCGTCCTCGAGGCAGCCCTTCATGAAGCCGTCGCGGTAATTCTCCTTCCCCAGCTCGTCCCGCTTCTCCTTGCAGGCGAGCAACGGCACGAGCACCGCGAGAACCAACCAGATCCGCTGCTTCACGCCCAGGAGTATACCCTCGATCTGGCTCGCAGATGGCAGGCTGATTGGCAGGGTTTGCTCCGACACCTGCTAGAACGGAAGCGCCGGGTCACACGTCCAGCCGGCGCTGCGGTACCGCGAGCCGTCGAACACCTCGTCGCTCCCATCGTGCGCGTTGTCGTCTGCTTCCTCGAGGATGGCCCCCTCGTGGCGGCCACTGGAGTTGGTGCTCATCTCCAGGCTGCGATTGGTGTGTTTCCAGCTCTCGTTCCAGGTGTAGTGGTAGCCCTGGAGGTCCTCGTTCTTCAGATCCGTCGACGCGGTCCCCAGCCCCTGGAAGTCGACCTCGAGCCGCAAGTCGAAGTCACGGGCTAGCACGTGGTCATCGGTCTGGATGCGCAGCGCGAGCGGCACCTCGAGATACGACTCGCAGTCGAGGCTGTAGTCCGGATCCGCGACCCGGTGCTGTTCGACGAAGTAGACCTGCGCGCCGTCGTATCGGAGTTCCATCGCCGCATGCGTGTTTCCTGGCGGCGGCTCCTGAGTCGCCTCAACCCCGGGATCGTTCCAGCCCCAGAGGCAGCTCTGAGTCGTCAGCAGCTGCTCCAGGTTGCTCTGCGCAGAGAAGCCGAAAGGTGACTCCTCGTCGAACGCGAGCGGCTGACGCGTGACCTCACAGGCGGGACCTTCTCCGGGTGGCGTTCGCCGCGACTCCTCGCTCACCCCACCACAGCCGGCAGACATCTCGCTCACTGCGATCGCCAAGACGAACCAACGCATCGCCGGATGCTACCGCCGAACGCATTTCGCTTCCACCCGGACACGTTGCGTTCGGCGTCTCCCCGTGACAGGCTTCTCGGCTGCGGGAGGGTTTCATGCGCTTGTTGTCGTCGTTGGTGAGCGTCCTATGAGAAATGCGCAGGGCAAGGTGTCGCAGCTGCTCGGCGCAGCGCGGCTCGGCCTGGTGCTCGCCGCATTGCTGGCCTGTAAGGAAGATCGCGAGCCGCCGCCCTCACACTATCCGACGTGCGAGACCTCCCGGATCAGCCAGGTTCCGCTGGACGAGGAGACAGCGGCTGGCTCTGCATCCGCGGCGCTCGCCGACCACCTGGGAGAGCGCAGCTGCACCTGGACCTGGAACGACAACGCTCCCGACGTGCGCACCGCAGCGTCCCCGGGCGAGACCACCGCGACGCTTGGCCTCGGCTTCGCCTCGTCCGAGGCGTCCTTCCACGAGGTTCGAGTCGACGATCCGGACCCGGCGCGAGACATCAGCTGCGATCCATATATCCTTGTGGATTTGAACTTGACGCTGTCGACCCAGGATGGCCAGGTGAACGGCGAGATCCCGGTCGCTGCGAGCATCCGCGGCGGCAAGCTGCCATCGATTGCCAGCGAGGACTTCGCCCTCGAGGACGTGGGCGTGGAAGCGATCTGGAACGCTCCCTGGGACCCAGGCACCGAGGCACTCTCGCTGTGGATCAACGGCGACGGCTCCCTCGAAGGCGGGCTCCTCGCGAGCGCCGGACGTCCGGATCGCAACTGGGGCATCGCCGTGCTCGCGGAGTTCCACTGCTCGGCAGCGCAGTGATCCGGGCCAGGCGCCGGCGCCCCGAGCTCGAGCTGGCCCGCGTCTAGTGTCCTGACACTAGAAACCGCTCAGGCCCAGCGCAAACTCGTAGTGATGTAGATCGAGGTCGCCAGAGCTGGTGCCGTCGAAGGTGTCCGGACCTCCCCAGGCGAGACCGTAGCGCAGGGCGAACTGCGCGAAGAGGGATGTACCACCGCCGCCCTCCTCGCGGTGCTTCGACGCCACCTTGCCACCCAGCCTGGCGAAGCGCAGACCGACGACGGGACCCGCGGTGAAGCCCACGTACGTCGCGCCGTCGACGGTCGCCGTCGCGCACTCGTCGACGCTGGTGCTGGGGTCGTCCTGACAGGTGCCGTCGCCCTTCTCACCGATGTCGACGGTCAACAGCGTGAGGCCCGCTCCGGCGCCGATGTAGGGCGCAATGGTTCCCGCACGGAACAGAGTCCAGCGCACCTGGGGACCGACCCCCAGGAAGTACGGTGGCGTCCCGCTGTCGGGCTCCTTCCCGTGTTCGCGAGCTCGGTCCTCGTAGGGGTTCTTGTTGAGACCACCGACGCCGAACAGGACGTAGGCGGTGACGTCCAGGTGGTTCATCACGTTGATGCCCGCCTCGGCGAGCAGCGCCAGGTCGAAGATGAACTCCGAGTCCTCGTGCACGGAGTCACCAAACGGCAGCCCGAACTCACCCCCGACGAAGTAGACGAAGCTCGACTGGGAGAGCTTCGAGTCGTCGGCGCTGGATGCTTCCCGCGGCCCGGCACCCGCTTCATCGCCTTCCGGGGAGGCAACCTGCTTCGACGGCGGCGACTCCGGAGCCAGCACCACGCCACCCTCCGGTGACTGCGCTCGCCCCGGACCGCTGAAACACGAGACCAACAGCACGGCAGCCGCCGGCAACCCAAGGCGTCCAAACCTCCCCATGGTAACCGCAGAACCTAGCGGCGCGTGGCCCGGAGTACAACCGTTTACCTCGAGGAGCTACGCTTGCATGGCATGACGCGACCACGAGCCTCCGTACGAACCGCCCGGCTATCGTGCTGGCTGCCCTGGCTGCCCTGGCTGGCCGCGGGGATCGCGCTTTCGTGCGGCAATGCGGCTCCACCGGAGGCGCCCTCATCCAGCGCGGCGCCCTCACCCACCGCGACGCCCTCATCCAGCGACGCGCCCTCACCCTTCCCGAGCGCTGGCGGTGCGGCCCAGGCCCAGTCGACGAGTGTCACCGAAGCTCCGGACGACTCGGACGACGAGACCCCGCGCGGCCAGGCGTGGACGTACTTCGAGCCTCTCAGCGCTCGAGTGCCGGCCACGCGCCGGGAGCTCGACGCCGTCCAGGCGGTCTCCCCCAACATCGCCGCGGTGAACGGGCGTGTGATCTGGCTCGACCTGGCTGGCGCCGACGCGCGACGCGCGCTGGGGAGCGTGAAGGGGCCCGTCACGGTGCAGCTCAGCACGCTGCGCGGAGACTGGCTCGCGGCCGTCGAGCGCGCCGCCATGAAATTCCCTGTGGAAGTGATCTTTCGCTCCCAGCGCGACCTCTCGCGAGGCTCGCCACTGGGTCCGGCGCCGCGTCTCTCCCCCCTGACCCAGCTCGAGCATGTCGAGGGCCTGGTGGTCGACCCACTGGTCGAGCGCTTCAAGCTGCCTGATCTGGCTGGCCTCGCGAGACTCAAGCGCTTCAGCGCCGAAGCGCGCTTCTTCGACGTCGCCGAGCTCTCCAAGCTCCCGACCAGCCTCGAGGACTTCACCTGCGACGCGACCTTGATCGGAGACGCTCCGACCGACTTCGGGCGCTTTCCCGGGCTGCGGCGACTGCACATCCTGCGCAGTGGCGTCGAAGACTTCGAGTCCATCAAGCAGGTCGAGGAGCTGAGCTTCAGCGCCCTGCACAGCGAAGAGCTGCTCTTGCTGCGATCCTTGCCGAAGCTCCGCTCGCTGCAGATCAACTCCGACTTCTCCAATCGCGCGGTCGGCTACTTGAAGCTGCTGCCGGCGCTGCGCGAGCTCACCATCTACGGCAGCACCATCGACGACGCCGCGATGGCGGAGCTGGGCAAGCTCACGCACCTGAGGAGCCTGAGGCTGCCCATGCGCGTCAGCGACGCGGGAGTCGCGAGGCTCTCAGGACTCACCCGGCTCCGCACGCTGGACGCTAGCGAAACGAAGCTCACGGCTCGGTCGATGAAGACGATCGCCGGGCTCCAATCCCTGCGCGAGCTGAACCTGAACCAGGTGCCGGCGGGCGCGGGTGTCTCCGAGCTGACGAAGCTTCGACACCTGGAGCGCCTGAGCCTCGCGCGCTCTGGCGTCGATGACGCGGGCGTCACCGAGCTCGCCAGGCTCCAAACGCTGCGCGAGCTGGACCTGCAAGGCAACCCCATCAGCGACGCCGCGTTGCCGGCATTGCTGCAGCTGACCAACCTGCACTCGCTGGACGTCACTCGCACCAAGCTAGGCGACGCCAGCTGGGCGGCGCTCGCGGCGCTCCCCAACTTGCGCGCGCTCTGGTTCTCCACGGATCCAAGCGCCCAAACGCAGGCCCGACTCCAGGCGGCTCCGCACCTGGTGTTCTGGACCGGGAGCACGCGCCTCAACTGCCGCGTGCGCTGGGGCCCGCGCTGCGTGAAATGAGTCTCAGGTCTTCATGCCGTGTCGTTTGAGCATCCTCCTCAGATTGGAAGGGTCGAGGCCAGCGATTCGAGCGCTGGACGCCAGATTGCCCCCAGCCGCGAGCAGACGCCTCAGGTAGGTCTGCTCGAATCGACGTCTCGCCTCGGCGTACTCGGCGACCTCACCCGCCTGCACGTTCTCCGCGGCGGGCTCTTGAACCAGCGACCCCGCCCCTCGCAACTCGGGCGGCAACGCGTCCGCACGCAGGAGCGGACCGTCGGACACTGCCATCGCGCGAATCACCGCGTTCTCCAGCTCGCGCACATTCCCCGGCCAGCTGTAGCCGCTCAGCACCTGCATGCACGCCGGCTCGATTCCAGTGAACACCTTCCCCAGTCGAGCGCCGTGCCGCGCAAGGAAGAAGTACGCCAGGTCGGGGATCTCCTCGCGCCGTTCCCGCAGCGCCGGAACGTGAACACCGACGACGTTGAGGCGAAAATATAGATCCTCGCGGAACGAACCCTCATCCACGAGCCTCGGGAGCTTGCGGTGCGTCGCGGCAACTACTCGCACGTCGACACGTCGAACTCTGTTGGAGCCAACTGGACGAATCTCCCCCTCCTGAAGCACCCGAAGCAGCTTTACCTGGGTGGACATCGAAAGCTCGCCCACTTCATCCAGGAACAACGTCGAGCGGTCCGCCTCTTCGAAGAGCCCAGCTCGCGCTCGGTCCGCGCCAGTGAACGCCCCCTTCGCGTGACCAAACAGCTCCGATTCCAGCAGCGCTTCGCTCAAAGCACCGCAGTTCACGCTGACCATGCGTCGATCACGACGTGGGCTCGCTGAATGAACGGCCCGAGCGACTAGCTCCTTTCCCGTCCCGCTCTCTCCGTGAACGAGCACACTCACGTCCAAGCGGGCGACGCTCTCCACCAGGGAGAACAGGTGCTTCAGTGATCCCTTCGCACCAATGATCTCGCCGTCCCTGCGAGTG
>JAGQIY010001028.1 GCA_020430865.1 Myxococcales bacterium | reverse complement strand
TGGGAGGGGCGGAAGGCGACCATGCGCGCCAATCGATCGCTGTCGCTGCCTTCGTCCATCAAAGCCTGAACGGGCCCCCGCAGGTCGCCGGGCAGCACGTTGTCCAGCAGCTCGCGGCTCTCGGCGCGGAGCCTCGCGTCTCCCGAGTTGAGAGCGTGATACACGGTGCCCAGCTCGTGCTGGGGGTAGACGCTGTGCAGCACCCGGAACAGACGCTCGCTCGCGCTCACGTGAGCGTCTCCGAGGAGCGCGACCAAGAGCTCCATCGTCGTTCCGCGGTCGCCCACCACCCGAGGACAGCCCCGCAGCAACACCAGCTTCGCCGCCAGCAGCTCCTGAGCGCGGTCGAGCTCCGCGCGAGCGTGCCGTAGCAACAGCACGCGGTCGACCAGCAACGTTGGATCGCTCGCCCTGAGCCGGCCCAAGCCGCGCAGGATCTTGAACACCACGCGCTCCTCCTGCTCCACGTCGAGAAACTTGAGCAGCAGCTCCACGGCCTCCTGCCCGCCAAAGCGACTGATCGTCCGCGGCAAGTGGCGACGCACCGCGAGGCTCAAGCCGTTGTCGAAGATCGCTTCGCCGAGGGCGTCCAGCGCGGGCTTGCCCAGCGCGAGCAGCGCCTCACGAGCGGACTCCCTGGCCGTGCGCTCACCAACCAGCCGAATCAGCGTCGGGATGTGCGCCGGGTCAGGGGAAAGGGCGATGGCTCGAGCCAGCTCCGCCGCCACGCCTTTCTCCTCGATCCGGCTGAGCTCATCCACCACCCAGGCAAAGCGATCCGTCGGCAGGTGCCGCGAGCTCTTGGCGAGCGCCAGCCGCATCTCCGCCGATCCGCCGGCGATGATGCGTGTCAGCACCGAGACGGACTCCGAAGCGTCGGCGTAGCCATGAGCGACGAGCTCCACGATCGCGGTCACGCGCACCTCGGGATCCAGATCCTCGAGGAAACTGCGAAGGGTCGGAGCGTCGGGCCCCGTGGCGCACACGTAGCGCAAGGCCGCGGCGCGGATCTGAGGGTTTTCGTGCCTCAGCAAGCGATGAGTCAAGCGCACGACGTCGGGTCGGTGCTCGACAGCGAATAGCTCGAAGGCCCGGATCACGACCTCCACGGACGGGTGATACAGGATCAGCGCCGGGATCAGGTTCGTCTTGCCGTAGTCGGCGAACATGTCGAGCGCGCCGATCACCTCCCGATCGTCCTCGCTGCTCAGGGCGCTCAGCAAGGCCTCCAGGGAGTGCAGCTCCAGCTCCTGGACTTCGACGTTGGTGTCGATCGACGCGGCCCGGAGGTTTGCGCGGAAACGCTCGACGTAGAGCGGTCGCAGGCCGATCACACTGGCGACCCAAACCACGGCCAGCGCGAGCACCGCCCAGCCGGTCTGATGCAAGCTGGCCCCCATTGCCGTTGCCGCGAGGATACAAACGGAGGCGAGCGCTTGACCACCGCGCTGCCCAAGCGCCTCTGCTACACCCTTGAAGCGCTCGCGAACGGCGCTCTTCAGCGGCAGGTAGAGGATCTCGGTGCTCGTCTTGTGGACCGAGAAGCGCAGTGCGGAGTCGGCTCCCTTGAGCAGCAGCACCGGCAGCACCCCTGCCAACCCCAGGAACCCCAGCGACCCGAGGCACAGCAGCAGCGGTAGCAGGAGCAACGCGCGGGTGACCCCGACGGCACGCAGGACGCGCGGCGCCAGCACCAACTGCACCAGGAGCGCCAGCGAGTTGGTGACGGTGTAGAACAGAGCGAACGTCTCCCCCAGACGAGACGCAGGGAGCGCTCGAGACAACGTGGCCTTGAACAGGTAGTCGACTCCGGTCACCACCAGGGTGGCCACGAGCCCCAAGCTGAAGAGCCGGAGCAGGTAGCGGTCGCGCTGGATGAGGCGCATGTTGCTGCCACGCCGCTGGACGACTCGTGGTGCACGCTCGGGGATGCGTGCCGCCGCCGGGGCCTTCACCCGCGGCAAGAAGGCGGTGATGCCCAGCAGCGCCGCGGACGCCAGCAGCAGCGCGCTCGGCTGAAAGCGCATCAGCAGCAGCCCCGCGGTGGACGATCCGAGCACCGCACCGACCAGCCCGCCCGCGCCTATGAACGCGAACGACCGCTTGGCCTGTTCGACGTCCAGCGCCTCGGCCTGCAGCAACCAGAACTGGACCACCGCCACGGTCGCGAACAGCCCCGTCCACACGTACAGCGCGAAGGACAGCACCAGCGGGCTCGCGTCACGCTCGACGAAGAACCCGACGTTGACCACGACCCCGAACAGCAGGCTGAGGGTGAGCGCGCGCCCCAGACTCACTCGCTTCAGAACCCAGCGATTGAGCTTCGTGAGCACCAGCGCGAGACCGGCGATGATCAGGTACGCCCAGGGCAGGCGGTCTGCGGCAACCCTGCTCAGGAACAGCGTGTCCCTCGCGGTCTCGAGCATCGCGTGAGCCGCCATCATTCCGGCGAGGGTCACGAACGCCTTCCAGGCGTTTCGTGCCTCCGAACTCCGCAGCCCAAACCAAGCCGTCACGTTTCCGATCCTCGACTACTTGCGGGCCCGCGCCAGCAAGAACCCGTCCGGCTCAGTGACTCGATCCCACACCGCTCGCCACTTCGCGCCGGGGACTGCGGGGTAGAGCACCCGTCCCGAGCATGGGCGGCAGAGACATAGCAGATTCGTCACACCTGGAGCCCGGTTTCACCCTCCGCAAGCACTTGCGCTGCCAGCAAACGCACTCTCGCCGACACATTCAGCCGTTCGCGGCTCGGCCTCGGCATGTTAGGCACGCCCCACCCGCCGCCCTCTGCCGCATCTGGGGGCGCTCAGCTTCATGGAGATCCGCATGTCCGAAAACAAGCCGTTGGTTGCCGTGGTGATGGGTTCGAAGAGCGACTGGAGCGTGATGCAGCACGCGACCGAAACGCTGAAACGCCTGGAGATCCCGTGCGAAGCCCGGGTCATCTCCGCGCATCGTAGCCCGGAGGTCGCCTTCGAGTACGCCAGCTCCGCCGAGCAGCGCGGCCTCGAGGTCATCATCGCAGCCGCCGGCGGTGCTGCCCACTTGGCAGGCGTCCTGGCTGGCAAGACCATCATCCCCGTCCTTGGCGTGCCGATGACCGGTTGGGCCCTGAACGGCCTCGACGCCCTGCTGTCCACGGTGATGATGCCCGCGGGCGTGCCGGTGGGGACGCTGGCCATCGGCAAGGCCGGCGCCATCAACGCCGCTCTGCTCGCCGCGGGCTTCATGGGCAACACGCACCCCGAGATCCGTGAGCGCCTGAAGCAGTTCCGCAAGGAACAGACAGCCAAGGTGATGGAGGACACCTACCTCGAGGTCTGATGTATCGCCCACCCCGCTTCGACATGCCCCAGCTCGAGCTGTGCTGGGAGCTGATGGAGCAGGCGAGCTTCGCCACGTTGGTGAGCAGCGCGCCCGAGCAGTCACCCACGCTCCTCGCCTCCCATGTCCCGCTCTACTTGCAGCGGGATCTGGGGGAGAGGGGCACGCTGTTCGGCCACCTCGCGACCCCGAACCCCCACTGCGCGATCCTGGAGGCGGGAGAGGCGCTGGCGATCTTCAGCGGCCCGCACGCCTACGTCTCTCCGCGTTTCTATCAGCGCGAGGACCTGGTTCCCACGTGGAATTACGTGGCGGTGCACGCCTACGGGACGCCGCGCATCCTGCGTGACCCGGGAGACAAGCGACACGTCCTGCGCGAGCTGAGCGCGCGCCACGAACCCGAGGAGGGCTGGTCCCCGGATCGGCTGCCCCCGGGGCAGCTCGACTCCAAGCTTCGTGGTGTGGTGGCGTTCGTGCTGCCCATCGAGCGCCTGGAGGGCAAGGCGAAGCTCAGCCAGGACAAGGCCGACGCGGATTTCACGGGTGCCTCCGAGGCGCTGGCAGCGAGCGATGAGACCGCCCGCGCCACCGCCGCATGGATGCGGCGGCTGCGCGGCGCCTGACCGGAGCCAAACCTGCGGCGGGGCGGACCCGCCGCCCTGTCGGCCGCTACTCGGCAGCGAGCGACGTCTCGGTCGAAGTGGAGTCGAGATCCGAGATCAGCTGCTCGGCGGTCAGCTCGTCGGCCGACGCGCCGTCGAAGTACTGGGCGAGTCCCACGCGCTCGTAGTGGGGCATGATTCGCGGGCTGAGCAGGCCGATCTCGCGCAGGTTCGGCACCAGGCGACTGAACATCACCCTGCGGAAACGCTGCATCCCGGGCGCCTGCATCACGAAGCTACGCCAGTCGGCGCGGCTGAGACGGCCCTCGAACCACTCCTCGTAGACCTCGTAGGCCATGAAGCGATTGCGCATCAGGAGCGCCACCTCGTAGGCCCAGTCTTCGCGCTCGCGCCGCTCGCTCTCACCGAGGTGGTTGTTGATGTGCTCGCGGAGCGCGACGACGCCGTAGTGGACATGGCGTGCCTCGTCCTGGATCACCATGCGCAGCAGATATTTGAGCAGCGGCTCCTGAGTCTCTTGATAGAGCGTGCTGAACGCTCCGAGGGCAAGCCCCTCCACCATGATCTGCATTCCCAGGAACTTCATGTCCCAGCGCCCGTCCCCCATCAGCGAGTCGACGATCACGAAGAGGTTGTCGTTGATCTGGTAGAGCCGATTCAGCTTCTCGTCCAGGTAGCGACTGAAGGCCTCTACGTGTCTGCCCTCGTCCATCACCTGGGTCGCTCCATAGAGCTTGCCGTCGAAGAACTGCACCGCCTCGGTCACCTGGGCAGCCGCGAACAGCGCGCCCTGTTCCCCGTGGAGAAACTGGCTGAGCATCCAGGCGCAGAGCGAGTAGCGCAGTTTCAGCTTCTCCTCGGCGTCGAGGTGGATGCCCTTCGCCTCGAGCCCGCTGAAGTCGATGAAGTTCTCCGGCAGCAGCGGCACCTCGGGATTCAACGGATCGACGTCTACGTGCCACGGCAGATCGCTGTCAGCGTTCCACTGTCCAACCTTGGCGCGACGATACAGCTCGGCCATCTCGGGCTGATCCGAGGGGTACGTCCAGTCGAAGTAGGCGCTGTGCTTGGCGGGCATCTCGGTGGGCGTTCCCTGCTTGCCGCGCTTGAGCAGCAACCCACGCACGCCAGCCGGACCCAGCGCCCGCAGCACGCGCGGGTCGCGGATCTCGGTGAAGATCTCCAGCGTCTCGAACCAGGAATCGACCTGTGAGCGCATGGAGCTGGGCAACAGGTTCACGAGCTTCTGAGGGGCTTGCATACTCATTCTTCCTTGTCTCTCAGCCCAGGGCCGAGAAGAAGTTGCGGATCTTTACCTCGTGGAAACGAGTGATGAAGGTGGTGATCAGGGGCAGCGCTCGCATCACCAGCTGCGCGACCTCCTCCGGAGGCAGGTCGGCGAGGCGCTCGGTGAGCATGCTCTTCTCGGCCTCGAACAGCTGCCCGACTGCCGTCTCGAAGGGCGCAAGATCCTTGACCTCGAAGCCGAGCTCCGAGCTGAAGCCAGCGCTGCGCAGCTGACCCCACAGCTCGAGCACCCAGGCGTCGTCTTCGGGGACCCGCGTGACCCCCTTCTCGACCATGGTGGTCAGCAGCCCCAGCTCTGCCAGTTGCACGAGCTCGTGGGGCTTGACCCCGTGTTGCTCCAGCAGCGGCGCCACGTCGATCGTCCTTCTTCCCTGGCTGGGCGCCCCGAGCGAGTCTCCGATGCGCGCCTTGACCGCAGACAGCAGCACGCGTTGCTCCGGGGTGAAGTGATCGTCCTGGCCTTCGATGATCGCGCGTATCGCCTTCAAGGGCAGGAAGCGCTCGTGTTGCAGCTGGCGTACGAGCTGGATGCGCTCCAGGTGCTCCTCGCCATAGAAGGCCATGTTGCGCCCCTTCTTGAATCCCGGAGGCACCAGCCCCTGCTGGATGTAGAAGTGGATGACCTGACGCTCGAGGCCCGTGAGATCACACAGATCCTTCATCCGGTACGGGTAGCGTTCCCGATCGACCTCCGGCGGGGCGGATCGACGCGTGCGCTGGCTGTCGTTCATGCCTCGACCTCGACCTCGCAAGGCGTGAGCGGACGTCCAACACACCCCAGCACGAAGCCCTGCTGTCGCTCGTCGTCGCTCAGGCAGTTCGGCTCATCCATCACCATCTCGCCGCTGATCAGCCTCACCTTGCAGCGACCGCAACCGCCCATCGCGCACGAGTAGGGCATCTGCGCCCCGGCGGCGAGCGCGGATTCGAGCAAGGTGCGACCTGGAGTGACGTCGATGTCCAGGCGCTGTTGTCCGCCAGCTAGACTCAGCCGCACAGGCTGAGCGGTTTGCGGCAGCTCCGCTGCGCGTTGACGCAGGTGCGGTTGCGTGAACCGTTCCTCGCGGATCCGGTCCTTGGAGACGCCGCAACCTTCCAGCGCAGCGCGCGCCTCCATCAGCATGCCCTCGGGACCACACAGCATGAAGTCGGCCGCTCCGGCGACGTCGCTCTGCAGCAGCCCGTGCAGGCACTCCCGGGTGAGCATGCTGCGCGGCCCCGAGTAGTCTTCTTCCGGGTCGCTCAGCACCTCGACGTACGAGAAGTGCTCCGGGAAGCGGGCGGCCCAGCGCTTCAGCTCCGCGCGGAATATGACATCACGCTCACGGCGATTGCCGTAGATGAGCCGGATCTTCCCCCGCGGCCCCTGGGAGCTCTCGAGGGTTTCCTGGATGATGGCCCGCATCGGGGTGATGCCGCTGCCTCCGGCGATCAGCACCAGCTCCGGGGTGCCCCGACTGACGAACTCCCCGGAAGGTCCGAGCAACTTGAGCAGCGCGCCCTCGCGGACGTGCTCGTTGAGGTAGCCCGAGACGCGCCCCTCGGGTACGCGCTTCACGGTCAAGCGCACGCCGCCACCTGGCGCTGAGGACGCGGAGTAGGCTCTGCGCAGCTCCTCACCGCCAAGGGTCATGACCAGGGTGAAGAACTGCCCAGGAACGAAGGACACCGGGCTCCCCGTCGGGTCCTCGAGGCAGAGCGTGACGGCGTCCGGCGTCTCATGAATCACCTCGCGCACCACGAACGGTCGGGGGCTGATTCCGATCCGGTGCTGGCCCGAGCGGTGGTGGAACGGCGCAGGGGTCCGCCCGGTGAATCCTCCGAGGATCATCTCGAGGTCGCGCTTGAGCTGAAGCAGTGACTTGTAAGGGGCGAGAGGCATGGGGGCTGGCTCCATGCTCGGAGCCTGAACCACCGCACCCCGTGTGTCAAGTGCCACTTTACACAATACACATCAGACGTGCGTGGACGGCACTCGAGGTCCCGCGACGAGCGGACGAGCAGCCAGCCGACCACTCCAAGCACAGGAGATCGCACGCCCAGCGCGTCTCTCCCCCCCCGAGCAGACGTCCCGCTCTGCTTGGATTTCCTCGCAGAATTGGCGGGGAGGCGCGCTGCAGCTCAGTTGCGCGAAAGGGCGAGCACGGTGAGGCTTCCGTGATTGTCTTCTAGCTCGCTGTCGTTCATGCGGCACATCAGCTCCCCCGTGGTGGGCGCTGCGAAGTCGCTGACCGCCGTCGATCCGGAGCCGCTGCCAGCCCAGCGCTTGTTCACCGAGATAGGCGTGCTGTCTCCCACCTTGCAGATCAGCGAGGCGTAGGGCAGCTCCGGGATGACTGCCAGCCGAGTCAAGTCGGGGTGATGTACGCCGCGACTCTGGGCGTTCTTGCGCCAGGGTGCGTAGCTCCACTCCCCCTCGGCCAGCAGGCTCACGCGGGTACCCTTCTCGACCCAGATCCCCACGGGTTGCCAGCCGCGACTGGCGTCGATGTTTGCGTTGGAGACCTTGGTGTGGCTGAAGTACTTGCTCAGATCCAGGGCAACGGCGCGCTCGTTCTCGGTGCCGGGCATGTACAGTTAGGTGGTGACACCCACGAGTCGACCCGATGAGTCGAAGACCGGGCCGCCAGAGGACCCGCGCTCGGCAACGCAGTCATGCTTGAATGCTTCGCCTGCTCGATCGTTGCTGCGCACGTATCCGCTGGAGAGCACGAACTCCTCGCCGAGCGGGAACCCGGAGCAGGTGACGTACTGCCCCTCCCGTCCGAGGCGGCCGACGACCGCAGCCTGACCGAGCTCGTGCGGCGTATCGACGATGGCCAGGAGCGCGATGTCCACGCGCCCAGGATCCTCCTCGAGCCACACTGGGTACGCCGGCTGCCAGCTGCCCTCGGGTGACTTGACCCGGATGTTGCCATCGAGCTGCCCAGCGTCGTCTGTGACGACGTGAGCGTTCGTCACCACGACGACCACCTCACCGAAGCGTCGGTAGATGAACCCAGACCCGGCGTGATGGCGGCTGGCTACCAGCACGCTCGTCTTCTTCGCGAGGCGCCGGAGCTCCAGCCGGCGCTCACCGGTGATTTGCTCGTCGGAGTCCCGCGACAAGCGGAAGAAGTGCTGCTCGGAGCCGAAGACACTGGCCGCGAGGGGTACGCTGACCAGGAAGATCCCGAGCATCGCCGCGAGCAGGCCGATGCGCAGCACACGCTGGCGGCGCTTGACCGCTTCCGGGAGGATCGCCGGATTCCGATGTTTGACTCCTTGCGGCAACGCTTGACCGCGAACGCCCAGCTGGCGCTCGGAGAGTGCTTGCTTCACGGCGCGGAGCACCAGGTTCTCGGGAGGCTCTGGAGTGTTCGCCGCAACGCTGACCAGGTCTCGTGCGGCGCGCAAGACCTGAGACTCCACTTCCCGGCTCGCGCGCCCCCCGCGGGGCGTTCGCTGCGCCGGCCGCGCGTCGTGAGTCAACGCGCTTCCGCAGCCCGCGCAGAAGCGAGCGTCGCCACCGGGTGCTTGCCCGCACTGGGAGCACGCTCGAACGGAATGGCGACCTGTCTCTGGCATTGGGTACTACCTCTTAGTCGTGGTGTGATGCACGCCTCTTGGCAAGTATCCAAATCTCATGCCGCAATCGGAGTTCGCGTTAGCCGTCCGTCAGCACTGCAAGGCGCTGGCGGCGAAAGCCCGCGCGACGCCGATCTACACGGTCTCCGCCCCTGATCTCGACGCCAGGGGCGCGGTCCGTTCACGACAGGCGCTGCGCTGATTCGCGCTTACTCGAGCCATCGATTGACGACGTCAGCGCCAGCATCCTGACGCGCTCCCAAGCCTTCGCGCAGGCTCCCGGCAGCCGAACACACATGAACCCACCTCTTCGAAGAGGTGGGTCCAGGTGTGTCCATCGGCGTCACGGCGTTTCCGCGGTGAACAGCGAACTGGTGTCCTGTCTCCGCAGTTCGCTGAAAAACTCGCCCGCCCCTTCGGGTGTGGGCGAGCGAGTTTTTC
>JAGQIY010001027.1 GCA_020430865.1 Myxococcales bacterium | reverse complement strand
GTTCACGAATCGCGGTGACCCCGAACAGCTCCTTGATGTCGAGGATCCCGAGGCCGCGCACCTCCATGTGGTGCCGCAGCATGTCGTTCGCTTCGCCGAAGATCATGCCCGGCGGGCGGTAGTCGCACTCGACCACGTCGTCGGCGACGATGCGGTGACCCCGCATCACCAGCTCGAGCGCGCACTCGCTCTTGCCAATGCCGCTCTTGCCCAGCAACAGCACCCCCACCTCGAACACGTCGACCAGCACGCCGTGGATGCGTGTGCGCGGCGCCAGGCGCTCGTCGAGCAGGGTGTGGATGGCGGTGATGGCGCTGGACGAGCGCTCCCCGCACAAGATGAGCGGCGTACCCGTGCGCTCTGCCTCCTCGACGAAGGCCTTGGGCGGCTCGATTCCGCGGGTGATCAGCAGGCAGGCCAGCCCCAGCGAGAACATGTGGGTCGCAGCCGCGGCCTGCTTCTCCTGGTCCAACGACTCCACGTAGCTGATTTCAGTTTCCCCGAGGATCTGAATCCGGCTGGGGACCAGGCCGTGGAGGTGACCGACCAGAGCCAGACCCGACTTCTGGATCCGGCGATGCTTGACCTGCCGACCCAGCCCGCTCGCGCCTGCCACGAGGCGCGCGTCCAGCTCCAGCGCTGGATCGTCGAGCAGCGCGCCGACCGAGATGGAGCGCGCCTCTTCTGCCGGCGGGTCGTAGACCGTCACGTCAAGCTTCGATCACGGCTCTCGATCAGCGAGTAGGCCTGATCCGGGCTCGCCGATCCGATCAGCTGCGCGCGCACGTCCGTGTCGTGAAGCACGCGGCTGACGCGAGCGAGCACGCGCAGGTGCTCCGTCGCGCGCTTGGGGCCGACCACCCCAACCACGATGTTCACGGGCTTGTTGTCGATGGCATCGAACTCGACGCCCTGGGGACACAGCAGCAGCGCGGCGCGCTGCTCGGTTGCTGTTTCCACGAAGCAATGTGGGATGGCGACGCCCTCGCCGATCCCCGTACTGCGCAGCGCCTCACGCTCGAGGAGCAATCGCTCCACCACCTCGCGATCACTACCGGAGGTCGGTGAGAGCAACCCGGCGAGCGCGCCCATCACGCTACGCTTGTCGGTGAACTCGGTTCCGCGCACATCCACGAGCACGCGGTCTTTGCTGAGGATGTCGACCAGTCGGAGCATAAATTCGTCAAGGTTGCGCGCGGCGCCAGCGCGCGAGGCAGGCGCCTGGTTGGGACCCGAGGCGCCTGCGTTGGGAGAAGGGACGTCACGCCGCGCGGGCGCGGGTGCGTTGGTTCGATAGGACGTGCTGGAAGCGGCGGGGGACACTGGACCTCATGTCTTTCTGGCTACCTTCGCCTTCCCCCCAGCGGCTGGAGCCTTCTTTGCGACCTTCTTCTTGGTGACCTTCTTCTTGGCCACCTTCTTCTTCACGGGCTCGGCGGCGCTCACGTCAGCCGCCGCGGCCTCTTCTACCGGCTCTGGGCTGTCTCCGCCACGCAAGGTTTCGCCGCTGCGCCGCTTCTTCGCCTGCTGTGCTCCCTTATGCCCGCGAATTTGCCGCTCGAGCTTGTCGATCATCTTGTCGATCGACGCGTACATGTCATCCGTCGCCTCCTTCGCTTCGAGGTGCTCGCCTCCGCTCGAGATCTGCATTTCGGCGACGTGCTTACGCTTGTCGACGGAGAGCGTCACTTTCGCCCGCATGGGTTGCCTCAGAAACTTCTGAAGCTTCGCGATTTTGTTACGCGAGTACTCCTTGATCGCGTCACTCGAGTCCATGTGGCGAAACGTGATGCTGATGTTCATCGGACCTCCTCAGGCTGAATGAAGCAACGCTCTCATGGTCCCTCGGCGAAGCCAACCGCTGCGCCATTCGGCGTGCGGTGAGCACTGACCAGCGTCCAGCTCGAAGCGCGTCCACGGAGCGCACCGCCGCCGCGCGCTGACGCGCTACGGAAACTCGGGATGCGAACGGCATGGGACTTCACGTTCGTGCAGAACGACGACTGCCAGCTGAGGCGAGCGCCGAGAGCCAGGCGAAGCCTGCTCCGACGCCAGGATAGCTCAGTCGCGAAAGCGTCACGCGCAGAAAACGCGGAGTTCGCATCGGATTGGTCGCTAGAACAGCTTCTTGCGCTTGGACGAGGCAAGGATGCCGAGCATCTCGCGGTACTTCGCCACGGTGCGTCGCGCGATCTTGATGCCGTGAGCCTTCTCCAGCTCCTTGACGATCGCCTGGTCGCTCAGGGGCTTGGCCTTGTCCTCGTCCTCGATGAGCTTCTTGATGGCTTGCTTCACGCTCTCGCTGGCGATGTCTTCATCGGCGACCCGGCGGATGCTCGAGTTGAAGAAGTACTTCAGCTCGAACAGGCCATTCGGCGTGTGCATGTACTTGTTCGTGGTGACGCGGGAGATCGTGGATTCATGCATGCCCACCGCCTCGGCGACGTCGCGGAGGATCATCGGCTTGAGGTGGCTCACGCCCTTCTCGAAGAACTCGCGCTGCTTCTCCACGATGGCCTCGGCCACGCGGATGATGGTCTTGCGCCGCTGCTCGATCGCGCGGATCAGCCACTGAGCGTTGCGCAGCTTCTCCCCCACGAACTCCTTGGCGGCCTTGTCTGCCAGGAGCTGCTTGGTCAGGGCCTCGTTGATGAACAGGCGCTGCACCCCGCGGTCGTTGTCCAGCACGACGAACTCCTCACCGTCCTTGATCACGTAGACATCGGGGGTGATGCCAATGCTGCGATCGTCGGTGTCGGTGAAGTTACGCGCTGGTCGGCTCTCGAGCTTCTGGATCTCCTTGGCGGCCTCATAGACCTCCTCCAGGGGGATCTTCATGTCCCGAGCGATGGCCTGGTAGTTGTGCTTCTCCAGGTGGCCGATGTGCTTCTCGATGATCTCGATCTCCACCTCGTCGTAGCCGAAATGCTTGGCCTGGATCAGCAAGCACTCGCGGAGGTCCCGCGCGGCAACGCCGATGGGATCGAAATTCTGGATCATCTCCAGCACGAGGGGCGCGTCCTCTTCGTGGAGGCCAGCTTCTTCCGCCAGATCGTCGATGGTCAGGTCCGGCGTGCGGGTCCCATCCGGGCGCTCGACGCCCTTGAGGTCCAGGTAGCCCTTCTCGTCCAGGTTTCCGATCACCAGCTCGGCGAACACCCGCTCCTCCGCGACGAAGTCGCTCATCTGGAGCTGCCACATCAGGTGATCGGTCAGGTTGTTCGGCTTGGTCAGGTTCTGTTCGATGGGCGGCAGGTCGTCGAAGCCGCCCGAACGATTGAAGCCAGAGTTCTGCTGGCTGCGGTTCTCGAGGAACTTCTCCCAGTCGACCTCACGGGTCGCCTTCTCGGTGTCTCGCGACTCCTCCGAGCGATTGTGGAAGATCTCTTCGTCGCTGGCGCCAGAGCGGTCGCGCCCCTCGGGCGTCGTGCCCGCCTGCGAGGAGTCCTGACTCTTTCGAGTCCGTTCCGCTGGGTCCTCCTCGACCAGCACCGGGTTGTTGTCGAGCTCTTTGCGGATCTCGTCGACCAACTCGAGCCGCGACAGCTGCAACAGCCGAATGGCTTGCTGCAGCTGAGGGGTCATCACCAGCTGCTGGGACAGACGAAGTTGAAGGTTCTGTTTGAGTTCCATGCCGGATACGAGAGCCCCCAGACTGCTTCCTCTCGTCACCCCCGCCCCAACGGGCCGGGTTCCTGGCAGGCTCGTCGGTCAGTGTATCACCCCTTTGAGGCGCGCTTGAGCAAGAAACGGGCCCGGCAGAAGAGCAAACAGACGAAGCCTGCAATCCAGGTCCGTTTCGCCACGCTCGAAAAGTCGCAGACGACCGGCCCCGCGCTCGGAGCCCTCGAACCTTCCACCGCTTCGAGGGTTGGGAGGGGGGCTGGGGGTGAGGCAACGCTGCAAGGGCGACTCAGCCGAGGTACCGCTCACGCACCAACGGGTGCCTCGCAAACTCGCTCGCAGCGACCTCGAGCTCCGCCCGACCGTCGATCAACAGCAGCGCACGCTGACACAGCTCGAGCGCCTCGCGCACGCGATGATCGGAGATCACCACGGCCGCTCCGCCGTCGGCAAGCTGCTTGAGGCAGCGTGCGAGGAGTTCGGCGCTCTTCGGGTCCACGCCGCTGAAGGGCTCGTCACACAGCAGCACCTGGGGCTCGGCGATCAGCGCTCGCGCCAGCTCGAGGCGCCGTCGCTCGCCTCCGGAGAGGCGCTGCGCGGGCGTGCGCAGCTGTTCCGTCAGTCCGACGCGCCTCGCCCACTCCTGCACGTCCAGGGATCGACCCGTGACCTGCGCGAAGGTGCGCAGGTTCTGCTCCACGCTGAGCTCGAACAGAACGCTGGGTGTCTGTGGCAGGTAACCGAGCCCGAGGCGTGCGCGCCTCCACAGCGGTAGCGGCGTCACGTCGCGATCCGCGAGACGCACGCTGCCCGCGTGCTGCGGCAGTTCCCCCGCCAGCAGCTTGAACAGGCTGCTCTTGCCGGCGCCGCTGGGCCCCAGCACGCCCAGCACCTCCCCCGCTTCCACACGGAACGAAACATCCGCGAGGATCGGTCGCCTCCCCAGGCTGAGGTGCAGATCACGGCACTCGAGCCGTACGTCGCGCCCCGGGGCCCCGCTCACGGCTGCTTGCTCACCGACTCCACGGCGAACGACCCACTGACCTGCTCGAGCTTGAGCTTCTTCGTCTGCAGGTCGATGCGCGCGCGAGCCGCCTTGAGCTTGCTCTTGCCACGGCGCACCTCGACGCCCCCGGTGAGCTCGGCTTCCTGCTTGGCGAGATCCACCTCGAGCCGCTCGGCCTGGACTCTGGATCCGTCGTACCAAGCGCTGACACCGCCAACGGCTCGCACTCGTCGCACCTTCGGCGCGTCGTCGTACTCCAGCTCCACACGCTTCGCCCGCAGCTCGAGCTTGCCCAGCTCCGCGCGCACGTGCCCCTGCAGCGTGGCCGTCCCAGCTTCCAGATCGAGGTCCAAGCTGTCTGCCTTGAGCTCGAGCACCTTGCCCTCGACCGTCGCCAGAGGCAGCGCCTCCGCCGGGCGCGGCTCGAGCCACAGCGCGAGGCCGAGCACCACGATCGCGGTGCCGCAGAGCACTCCGACCAGACTTCGCCTCTGGGAGAGCCGTGAGCGCTGGAGCAGAACCATGACGGCCGGAGCCTAGCGGATTGTCACGGGCTGCCAAAGCCCCACGCTCTCACGACTCGCCGCTCATGTGCTCCGCGAAGCGCCGCAGGATCTGGCTCGCCTCGCGCTCGGGTGCCGAGCTCCGCTGCAGCTCGAGGTCGCGTTCGAGGAGTCCTCGAAGCTCGTCGACCAGCTCCGCGCGCCGCTCGCCGAGGGACGTATCTTCGAGCCCCGCGGCGCGCACCGCCGCTTTCAGTCGCGGCCAGGCTCCGAGCGCCCACCCGGCGGCTCGTTGCTGGGCGCTGCGCGGCAGCCCCAGCTCCCTGAGCGCCTCGAGGACTCGTTGCTCCGCTCGGCGCGCAGCGTAGGCCCTTGCTCGGCTCTCCAGTTCGCCCCCGGGTAGTGGCTGCAGATCCTGCTCCAGGCGCGTCAGCGCCTGAACCAGACTCGAGTCGAGCGCACCCGGCTTGATCTGCGACTCGACTGGCTCGGCGGCTTCGACCTCCGCCGAGCTCGCGCGCCAGCGCCTCAAGACCTGCTTCAGGCGCCCGAGCAACGCCCGGTCCTTCAACCGGCCCGCGTCCTGCCGCAGACGATCCAGCAAGGACTCCACCTGCTCCCAGCCGGACAACACGCGCTGGGCTGGCTCAATCGCCTGCCGCGCGGAAACTCCGATCAGAGGATACTCGACGCCGATGGCTTGCTCGTCCAGCGCCTGTCGCACGTGCTCGATGACCCCCGTCCGTTGCTCGTCGACGAGCCGGTCGAGCTTGTTCACCACGACCACCAGCGGCAGGCCGAGGCGCTGGATCGCATGCATCCGATCGCGCTCGGACGCCTTGAGGGGCTGACTGGCGTCGACCAACCAGAGCGCGACGTGGGCTTCACCGAGGGCGGCGGTGACCTCGTCCGTGTGCTTGTCGTCGCCAGAGTTGAAGCCCGGGGTGTCGATCAGCTCCACGTGCTGCAGGCTCTCGTGGGGCGCGAAGATCACCACGCGCTTCACGTCCTCCGTCGCAGCTAGCTCGCGGGTCAGCTCGGCGTGAGGGACGACGCGCTCGAGACCGCTCGTCAGCTCGATGCGGACGTAGGGATCCGGCGCCCAAGCCAGGCGATGAGTCTTCGCCGTCGTGGGGATCACGCCCACTGGCGCCACCGACTCACCGAGCCAGGCGTTGATGAACGAGGACTTCCCGGCGTTGAACTCGCCAACCACTGCGACGCGAAGCGGTCGCTCGAGCTCGACGTTCAGGCTCTCGAGGTCGCGGCGCAGGGCCAGTGCCCCGACCTCGAACGCCAGCCCGCCAAGCCACTCGAGCAGCTCGCCCCAGCGCGGCGGCTCGGTGAGATCGCGCAGCGCCTGGTCGAGCAACTCGCGGCTCCAGCCGCTGGTCTCCAGGGCCAGCAAGCCATCCAGCCGCGCCGCGGGCGTGGCCTCCCGCAAGCTCAGGACCAGCGCCAGGTCCCGAGGCAGCTCGGCGCCCAGCGCCGCGAGGCCCCGCCCCGCCTCCGCGAGCGCGTCGAAGCTGCGCCGGCTCGCTGCCACGCGGGCGTAGCGCAGGAGCCAGGGTACATCGGGGTCCTCGCGCGCGCCGCGAGCCAGGGCCGCCAAGGCGTCGTCCAGGCGTCCCTCGGCCTCCGCGAAGGCGGCTTGCCAACCAGGGTGCGCCTGCCAGCCGAAGGCGTTTACTACCTCGCGGATACGCGACACGAACAGCGCATCCTGGCGCTCCACCAGGTACTGCGCGACCACGGGCCCCGAGCGCGGCGCCTCGAGGCTCAGAGCGCGCTCCAGCGCCCAGTCCGCGGCGGGGTTGCCCTGGGCCGCCCACAGCTTGGCCTGCACCAGCCAGCCAGGGCCGTCGAGGGTCTCGGGCTGGGGCAGATCGGCGGCGCGCTCCAGCGCCTCCTGGCGACGCCCGGTGTCCAGCAGCACCTCCACCTGACGCCAGCCCCAGGCAGGCTGCTTGCGCAGCTCCGGCGAGCAGCGCTCGAGCCAGCGCTCTGCTCGCTCCACGTCTCCGCGCCACTGGTCCAGGTCGCATAGCCATATCCGCGCGGCATCACTCGCGTCGACTGGCCAGGCCTCCACTACAGCGCGCTCCAGGGCGCCGCGAGGCGACCTCCCGGACCGCGCTCGTGCCTGAGCGAGACGCAACCAGACGTCGGCCCGGAAGGGCACGCGTCGGACGAGGCCCTCCAGCGCCTCCACAGCCTCCTCGTCGAGCCCAGCCGCCTCGGCGCTCTCCGCCCACAGGGACTGCCCCTGAAGCGAGTCGGGGACCAGGTCCAGCAGCTCCCGCGCGGCGGCCAGTGCGTCCCAGGGGCGGTCGTCCTTCAGCGCAGTCTCGGCGCGCAACCGGAGCTTCTCCCCGCCTCGCGCCAACACCTCGGCCCGCCCCAGCCAGTGGCGAAGCTGCTGGGTCAAACGACCGGGGGCCGGAGCCGACGAGCGGAGCTGGGTGGCCAAAACGCATCGAGACCGTGCGCCGAAGTGCTCGCCAAGGCAACCGCCACTCGATGCTTGCGGAGCCAGGCGCTGGACCTCACCCCCAACCCCGCCGAACACCTCGTGGCAAAGACCGGGGCGATGTTTCCCAGTCTCGAGAACCGCGGGGTCGTGCCACCACCCACCGGGCTCGGCGCGGCTGGGCGTGAAAACAGGGAAAGACCAGGGGTGTATTCCGCGCGCCCTGTACTAACCTGTGACCCGTGCAGCGGAAGGAAGGGGGCGGGACGACCATCGCCGCGCGTATCAAGGCGCTGCTCCTGCACGTGCAGCGGCGCCACGGTCGCGCAGACGCCGATGCCTTCCTGCTGAAGACGCGCCTGGATCGCGAGTACATCGACGACGAGACGCGACCGATCCCTCTCGAGCGCTGGCACGCGGCGCTGGTCGCGTTCGCATCGCGCTGGGGCCGCGAAGCCATCCTGGAGGTCGCTCCGGAGATCGTCGACCGCGAGACCATCGGCGTCTGGACGCGCGTGCTGCGCGGGACGACCACGCCCGAAGACGCGTACGCGCAGCTCGACGCGCACGGCAGCGACGACGCGCAGCCGGAGCGCTGGGAGACCTTGGAGCTGCGTCCCGGCTACTGGCGTGGACGACTCCCGCTGCTGCACGATCCGGCCTACGAGCGCGACGGATTGTGCGGTCTCGCTCGCGCCGCCGAGCTCTCCGCGGTGCCGATGCTCTTCGGATGGCCGCGCGGAAATGTTCGGGTGATCTCCACCGAGCTCGAGCAGGAGCCGCGCTCCGTCGAGTTCGAGGTGCGCTGGGGCGAAGCCGCGGGCTGGCCCACGCTGGCTGGCGCCGCGATCGTGGGCGGCCTGGTGCCCCTCGGAGTCTGGCCTGCGACGCACGCGGCGACCTTGTCCGCGGCAGGTGCCATCGTCGGGGCCGCGCTCGGCGCCCTGGGCGGCCATGGGGCGGTGCTCGAGTCTCGCCGCAGGGCTGCATCGCGCGCTCAGCTGATCCGAATCCAGGCGCTGGAGCGCCTGGCGACCTTGCGCGAGACCCGCGAGCGCTCGGAGATGGGCTATCGCCCCGGTGCAGTCGTCGCGGGGCAGTATCGACTCGGTGAGCAGCTGGGGATGGGGGCGAGCGGGGCCATCTTCGAGGCGATCCGGCTCAACGACGGCGGCGTCGTCGCAATCAAGCTGCTGCGCACCCCGGTGGCTCACGACACGGTCGCTGCCGATCGCCTGCGCCGTGAGGCGGCAGCGCTCGGCCTAGCCTGGCACCCCAACGTGGTGGAGGTCTACGACGACGGTCACTTGCCGGACGGAACCAGCTACCTGGTGATGGAGCGCCTGTTCGGCGAACCCCTCGGCAAGCGTCTGCTGCGCGTGGGGGTGCTGCCCGCGGAGCTCGTGCGCCAGGTCGCCATCGAGATCTGTGACGCCCTCGAGGCGGTGCACGCCGCAGGGGTGATTCATCGTGATCTGAAGCCCAGCAACATCTTCCTATGTCGACCCGGCCCAGGAATGACCGAGAGCGGAGATCCTCCGGTGGTGAAGCTGCTCGATTTCGGCGTCGCACGCATCGAGTGGGCCGAGACCCGCATCACCAACATGGGCACGCCCCTCGGCACCCCGGGCTACATGTCGCCAGAACAGGAGCAGGGGCTGGAGATCGACCTGCGCTCGGATCTATTCGCGCTCGGAGGCGTGATCTACGAGTGCTTGTGTGGCTCGGCGCCGCCCCTCGGCGGGAGCGATCGCTGGCCAACCGCGGCCACGGAACAGCCGAGCGGCGTCCAGCGCGCACGGCACCCAATTCCCGCGGCGTGGCGCCAGCTCATTGATCGCGCCATGGCGCCAAATCCAGCGGATCGCTTCGCCGACGCGCGTGCGTTCAGGGAGGCCTTGCAGGATCCAGCGCTGCTGGCGACGCCGACCGAGGACGCCGATTCCGCTGGCGCGGCGGGCTGAACGAACGCCTCGCCGACGCGCCAGCAGCTGCCAAGAGTCCGCGCTTCCGGCAGGTTGCGAGCGGCTCCGCGCGCTTACGACGCAGGCTTCGAGCTCACGATGCAGTACCGAATGGCACCGCTCGGCACCTCGAGCACCGCTTCAAGTTTCAATCCCAAGTCTCTAGCTTGATTCAGCATTCGCGCCTCGACCTGGCGCGCTGGCTGGATCTCCGAGGCTTGTTTGGGGTGAGGTCCGCTGGTGCACAGCACGACCAGCCGATCGACCCGCCGTCGCTCGAACAACTGCGGGTCGATGCGCTTGCTGGTGTGTCCTCCCGGAAGCACCGCGATGCTCGGATCCGCAACGCCAGCCAAATCGATCACCGCCTCGGGCCCAACGGCGCCGACCCAGCCGATGTCGACGCTGGCCACGCGGTGCCCCGCGAGCAACGGCCGCGCGGCGTCCATCAGCGCCAGGCGATCGCGCATCACGTGACGCGCTTGCCATCCGCCTTGCCACCAGAGCGCACCAACCGACGACACGGCGAGCACATATCGAAGCAGCGACGTCCAGCGCGCCGCGCGCTGCCAGATCCCCACGGCGACGACCAGTGCAAGCGGCAGCACCGGAACGTAGAGCCGAAACAGCGCCATCCAGTCGCCGCCAGCGAGCAGCAGCGCGACGGCGTGCGCGAACAGCGCCGCCGTCCACCAGCGCAGGCGCGGCGAGAGCTTCGACCACGCGCGCGGCGCGAGCACGCACAGCGGAAGCCCAGCCAGGATCCAGCCACCCAGCGCGTAGCGCAGGCCGTGCTCCAAGTCGCTCGGCTTCGCCAGCACGCTGAGCGGCATCGGTCTCCCGAAGTAGCTGCTGCGCAGCGCCACCACGAGGAGCGTCGGTACGAGCCCGACGACGAGCGGCAACACGCGGCGCACGCCCTGCTCCCGGCTCGCGCGCTCCAGCAGCAACACGCCGACGCACGCCAGGAGCTCCGGACGCCAGGCGGCGGCGATACCCAGCGCGAGACTCGACGACAGCGCCACGCGTCTCGACTCGGGCGCGTCCCCTCCCCCCAGGCCCAGGACCAAGAGCCCGAACACCAGCGGTGTCTCCATCCCGGTGCTGGCCCAGGTCGCGGCGACTGGCGCGAACGCCAACAGGGCGGCGAGCAACCACCCACCGATGCCTCCGGATCGCAGCACGAGCCGACCGAGCCGTGCCCAGGCCAAGACGTAGACCCCCGCGCCGAGCCAGCGCGCGAATCGCAAGGCGCCGAGGGGAGTTTGCGCGCCGCTCAGGCTGAGCAGGTGCGCGTAACCGAGGGGCGTCACCGCGTCGACGACGTCTCCGTGGGGATTGAAGCGGTAGCCGATGCCAGAGGCCAGGCTAGACGCCATCCGTGCGGAAATGAGCGCGTCATCGACGGCGAAGCCCCAGCACACGAGTAGCCCCGCCGCGCCCAGCAACGCTCCATAGAGCCAGGCTAGCCTCGGCACTTCCATAACTCCGTCCGGGGCGTCCCTAACTCGATTGGCCCGGTGTGTCCAAAACCCGGCGATCCCGTCTCAAAAGTTAGGAAATCCGCCGCGACTACCTACGATGGGCCCACATGTCGGCCCTTCATGTCGTCGTTCGTCCGCGCCCCGAAAACGCCCCCAATGCCGCCCTCGCGCCGCTCTATGGCCTGTTCGACGTCGTCGTCGACGGCGTCAACCTGACCGCCCGCATCGGCGACGGTGAGGCGCTCGCCCTG
>JAGQIY010001026.1 GCA_020430865.1 Myxococcales bacterium | reverse complement strand
GTGCGGTACCCGGAGATGCGTTCGGGCCGCTCTGGCATCTACGCCAGCCCGACGGGATCGTTGGGCTACAGCGTGTGCATGCTCGATAAGAAGGCGATGAGCAGCTACTACCGAGACGCGTACCTGTCCGCGATCCGGCAGCAGAGCGGCGTTCGGGAGGCGGCCGTTCAAGGAGCTGTCGCGCAACACTGGTCCGGCGGCCCCTGGTTCACAGGCTACGAGACGGAGGCGCGCTGGATGCGCCTCGAGGCAAGCGGCGCGGAGATGCGGTGCGTCGACGACGGGCTCCAGCTGCGCGCGCCGGATGCCGAGGCGCACGCCGAAGCGTTCGCGCGCGTCTGCGCGGAGCACGGCGTGGGACCGGACCTGCGGGTGGCGGTCTCACAAGTGACAGTCGGCGAGCGTCGGCTCGACACCGAGGACCGAGTCCAGCTCGGGGCCGCGCTCCTCCGCGACCTAGTCGATGCTGGGCTCTAGCTGTGACGCGCTCAACGGAGCGTAGAAGCCCGCCCGAGCCAGCTCGAGCCGTGTGCTCTTGACATCGGCCCGGACTCCCGCTTCTCTTGATCGAGCGAGGCTACCCCTCTTCGCGTCCCAGGATCGGGTCCGGGACGACGGCACGCCGGTGAGGACGTACCCCCGCAGGAGATGACCCGAACCAGCCAGCTCTGACCCCATCTGCGCTCACGCGCACGCCAACGCTCCAGGCGACCTCCGAGACCCGCGGAGGGGATGACGGTCCGAGATGGTGATGACCCCGGAGCGAGAACATGTCGAAGTCCTCGAAGAGCGCGCGGGACAACCGCGCCAACCAGCTCAACCCCAGCCATCCGGCCTATCACCAGTCGCGGGGCAGTAGCTCCGACGAGGCGCAGCGGATGGCGGAGCTGAGCAAGCCCGCGTTGGACAACCGCGCCAACCAGCTCAACCCGAACAACGCCGCCCACGCGGCGTCGCGGGGCGAGTCGACGGCGTCGCCCACGTCCTCCAACCCGTCGCCGGCCAAGCCCGAGTGACCTGAACCGCACCGCCCCTCTCGGCTCGTCAGGCCGAGGGGGGCGGGTGCGCTTGGAGGACCGCGATGAACCAACGAATCCTGATCACCGGCTCGTCTGGCCTCGTCGGCACCGCGCTCACCTCGGCGCTGCTGGCCGAGGGAGTCGACGTCGTTCGCTTCGATCTGCGCGCTCGCGGAGAGGCGCACGGGGACGTCCGTGACCGCGCGCTCGTGCACGACACCGTCGCGCGCGTCGACGGCATCGTCCACCTGGCCGCCGTCTCGCGCGTGGTCTGGGGCGAGCGCGACCCCGAGCTCTGCTGGGCGACCAACGTCGGCGGGCTGCGCAACGTGCTCGAGGCCGCGGCGCAGTCCGGACGTGCGCCCTGGGTAGCCTTCGCAAGCAGTCGCGAGGTCTACGGACAACCCGTGGTGCTCCCTGCCACAGAAGACGCCCCGCTGCGTCCCGTGAACGTCTACGGGCGCTCAAAGGTGGAGGGCGAGCTCCTCGTCGCGGAGGCGCAGCGCGCCGGCCTCCGTGCCTGTACCGTCCGGCTGTCGAACGTGTTCGGCTCGACGTCCGACCACGTCGACCGAGTGGTCCCTGCGTTCGCCCGAGCCGCCGCCCTCGGAGCCGAGCTACGGGTCGACGGACTCGATCACACCTTCGACTTCACCCACATCGATGACGTCACCCACGGTCTCGTCGCCCTGGCCGAGTTGCTCTCTGCGGGAGGGCCGCCGCCCCCGCCCATCCACTTCGTGAGTGGCCGGCCGACGACGCTCGAAGAACTCGCGACGCTTGCCGCTCGGCTCGGTCAGAGGGGTTCCTCCATCCGATCAGCGGCTCCTCGTGACTTTGACGTCGCGCGCTTCTTCGGCGACCCGTCGCGGGCCAAGGCTCTGCTCGGCTGGCAGCCGCTCGTGCCGCTCGAGGAGGGGCTCGGCCGGCTGGTTCACGCGTTCCGTGACGCTCACCGCGATGCCGAGGCGCAGGAGGTCGTGCGATGAAGATCCTGAAGGTCATCCACGGCTACCCGATGCGCTACAACGCCGGGTCCGAGGTCTACAGCCAGACGCTGTGCCACGCGCTCGCCGAGCGCCACGAGGTCCACGTGTTCACGCGGGAGGAGGACGCCTTCGCCCCGGACTTCCGGCTGCGCGTTGAGCGCGACGCCGACGACCCTCGCGTCACCGTGCACGTGGTCAACAACCCCCGCTTGAAGGATCGCTACCGCGCCAGCGGGATTGACCAGCGCTTCGCCGAGGTCCTCGAGCGCGTGAGCCCCGACGTCGTCCACGTCGGTCACCTGAACCACCTCTCGACGTCGCTCCTGCGAGAAGCCGCTCTCCGCGAGATCCCGATCGTCTTCACGCTCCACGACTACTGGCTGATGTGCCCGCGTGGGCAGTTCATGCAGATGTTCCCCGAGGATCCGAGCAACCTCTGGGCGGCATGCGACGGCCAGGAAGACCGCAAGTGCGCCGAACGCTGCTACGCCCGCTACTTCAGCGGAGCGCCAGATGAGGTCGACCGCGACGTCGCCCACTGGACCGACTGGGTCGCGCGGCGCATGCGGCACGTCCGCGACATGGCAGAGCTCGTGGACGTCTTCGTCGCGCCCGCGCGCTACCTCCACGATCGCTTCCGTGACGAGTTCGGGCTGCCCGAGCGCAAGCTCGTCTACCTCGACTACGGGTTCGCGCGGGAGCGAATGGCCGGGCGTCGTCGCGTCGCGGGCGAACCCTTCACGTTCGGCTACATCGGTACGCACATCCCGGCGAAGGGCATCCACGATCTCATCCGCGCCTTCGGCTTGCTCCGCGGTGAGGTGCGACTTCGCATCTGGGGCCGGCCCCGAGGCCAGGACACCGACGCGCTTCAGCGGATCGCAGCCTCGCTCCCCTCGGACGTGGCGGGCCGGGTCGAGTGGCTCCCTGAGTACAAGAACCAGGAGATCGTCCGCGACGTGTTCGACCGATGCGATGCGATCGTCGTGCCCTCGGTGTGGGTCGAGAACTCGCCGCTCGTGATCCACGAGGCACAGCAGGCCCGCGTCCCCGTCGTCACCGCCAACGTCGGGGGGATGGCGGAGTACGTCCACCACGAGGTCAACGGCTTGCTCTTCGAGCACCGGTCGGTCGAGGCGCTCGCCGGGCAGATGCAGCGCCTCGTCGTCGACCCTGGGCTGGCAGCGCGGCTCGGCGATCGCGGGTACCTGCTCAGCGACTCGGGGGATATCCCGGCGGTCGAGGAGCACGCCCGCGATGTCGAGGCGCTGTATGAGCGTGTGCTCGCGCGGCGTGCCTCAGCGCGCGTGGTTCGACACGCAGGGCCTTGGCGCGTCACGTTCGACACGAACCCGGACACCTGCAACCTGCGTTGCGTGATGTGCGAGGAGCACTCGCCGCACAGCCCGCTTCAGATCCGCCGAAAGCAAGACGGGAAGCCGCGACGCCTCATGCCGTTCGAGATGATCGAGCGCGTCATCGCGGAGGCGGCGCCTCACGGGCTGCGCGAGGTGATTCCCTCGACGATGGGCGAGCCGCTTCTGTACGAGCACTTCGAGGGCATCCTCCACCTGTGCGAGCGCTACGGGGTCAAACTGAACCTGACGACGAACGGCACCTTCCCCCGACTTGGTGCCACGGCATGGGCGGAGCGGATCGTTCCTGTCACTTCGGACGTGAAGATCTCGTGGAACGGTGCGACCAAAGCGACCCACGAGGCCATCATGCTCGGGAGCCGATGGGAGAAGGTGGTGGAGAACGTCCGCGCCTTCATCGCGGTGCGTGACGCCCACGCCGAGACCGGAGGGAATCGCTGCCGGGTCACCTTCCAGCTCACCTTCCTGGAGGCGAACGTGGCTGAGCTGGCCGACATGGTGCGACTCGCGATCGACCTCGGCGTGGACCGGGTGAAGGGGCACCACCTCTGGGCCCACTTCGACGAGATCCGCGAGCAGTCGATGAGGCGCAGCCCCGAGGCGATCGTGCGCTGGAACCAGGCTGTCCTCGAGGCTCGAGAGGCGGCCGCCGAGCGGACCCTGCCGAACGGGAAGCACCTGCTGCTCGAGAACGTCTTCATGCTGGACGCCTCGGCGACGGAAGACCTGGCGCCCGGCGGACCGTGCCCCTTCCTCGGGCAGGAAGCATGGGTGAGCGCAGTCGGGCGGTTCGACCCGTGCTGCGCCCCCGATGCGCAGCGCCGGAGCCTTGGAGAGTTCGGTGACCTCGCCGCGCAGAGCCTCATGGAGATCTGGAACGGCGAGGCCTACCGCGAGCTCGTGGCCACGTACCGCAACCGCGCGCTCTGCCTCAGCTGCAACATGCGCAAGCCGACCGGAGGTGAGGCATGAGCTGGCGCAATCTCCAAGTCTCGTCTTGCGGGACCCACCATCTCGACGAACACGGCCAGCCCGCCTACGTCGAGCGCTTCGATGAGGTTCTGAAGTTCCACGCCCCGGGGTTGGCCCCGGTGCTCCGCGGCGGTCGAGCGTGGCACGTGCGAAGCGACGGCTCCGCAGCCTACGACCGCCGCTTTCTCCGCACCTTCGGCTACTACGAGGGGCTGGCCGCCGTGGTGGCGGTGGACGGTTGGCATCACGTGACGACCGACGGGAGCGACGCCTACCCGCGCCGCCACGCCTGGTGCGGCAACTTCCAGCACGGGCGCTGCGCCGTTCGTGACCATGACGGCGCGTACTTCCACATCACGCCGCGGGGCGAGGATGCGTACCGTGCCCGATGGCGCTACGCGGGCGACTATCGCGACGGAGTCGCCGTCGTGCAGGCGGATGACGGGCACTCCACCCACGTCCGGCTCGATGGCTCGTTGTTGCACGAGCGGTGGTTCGTCGACCTCGACGTGTTCCACAAGGGCTTCGCACGCGCCCGCGACGAGGACGGCTGGATGCACGTCGGCCTGCAGGGGCGGCCAGCGTACGCGCGACGCTTTCAGGCCGTTGAGCCGTTCTACAACGGCCAGGCGCGGGTCGAGCGCTTCGATGGGGCGCTCGAGGTCATCAACGAGACCGGCGAAACCGTAGTCGAGCTGCGACCCGCACGACGCTCGGAGTTCGCCAGCCTCTCCGGAGACATGGTGGGCTTCTGGCGAACCCAGGCCATCGGCGCCGCCGTCGAGCTCGGTGTCATCGAGGTGCTGCCGGCGACGGACGAGGAGGTCGCCGAGAGGTGCGGGCTCCACTCCGACGGCGCCCGGCGGCTCCTGCGAGCGCTCGGTGAGCTGAGGCTCGCGGCTCGGCAAGGCGACCAGTGGACCCTCACGGAGCGAGGTGAGCTGCTTCAGACCGATCACGCACTCACGTTGGCCGACGCCGCCGTGGAGTACGCGGGCCCGTTCACGGCGATGTGGGCCCGCCTGCCAGAAGCCCTCCGACAGAACACGACCTGGACCCGCCCCGATGTGTTCGGTGAGGTCGCGCGCGACGAAACTCGTCGTGTTGGCCATCACCGCATGCTGCGAAGCTATGCGCGGCACGACTACGCCGAGGTCTGTCGCGCCCTCGAGCTGCGCGGCGACGAGCGCGTGATCGATGCGGGAGGCGGGCTCGGCGTCTTGGCGCAGCGGATCATCGACGCCCACCCTTCCGCTGAGGTGACCATCCTCGAGCGTCCAGAGGTGGTCGCGATGGCACCGCCGGGCTCGATGATGCGCTGGCGCAGCGGGAGCCTGTTCGAGCCGTGGGGGATCGAGTCGGATGCCGTGGTGTTGTCGCGGGTGCTCCACGACTGGGATGACGCCGAGGCGCTGGTGATTCTCCGCCACGCACGGGCCGCGCTCTCCCGCGGTGGGCGCCTCTACGTCGTGGAGATGCTGGTCCCCGACGAGAGCGTCGCTGGCGCGCTGTGCGATCTGCACCTGCTCATGGCAACGGGTGGGCGCGAGCGCTCGGCGGAGCACTTCGGGCGACTGTTCTCTGCCGCCGGGTTCGAGCTCGCCGCGGTGCGGAAGCTACCCGCGCTCCCGTCGCTCATCGTGGGGGTGGCGTCATGACGGCGGTGCAGTGGCGGATCCCTCCCTCGGTGCAGCGCCTCCTCGAGCGAGCGCCGACCGACCGCGCCGTCGTCGTGCTGCTTCGGCACAGCGTCCGTGACGACTTGCCGCCAGGTGATGCGGGCTACGTCCTCCCGATCACCGACGTCGGGCGCCGGCTCGCGCTCGAGCTGGGGGGCCTCCTCGGTAGCCGGCTCCGTACGCTCCACGCGAGCCCGCTCTTGCGCTGCGTCCAGACCGCGGAGGCCCTGGCGGAAGGAGCCGGTGTTCCCCTCCCAGTCGTTCCCAATCGGCTCCTCGGCGACCCCGGCGTGTTCGTCCTCGACGGACGACGCGCGTGGGCGAACTGGGAGCGGCTCGGCCACGAGGGCGTGATGCGACACCTCGTCATCGAGACGACCGCGCTCTCGGGCATGGCGCGCCCCGACGAGGCCGCGCGCTTCCTCGTCCAGTCGATGTTCGGCGAGGCCGCGAGCCGCCCAGGCGTGCACGTGTTCGTGACGCACGACTCGCTCGTGACCGCCACCGCTGCGCGCCTCCTTGGCAGGCCACTCGGCCTCGACGACTGGCCCTGGTACCTGGAGGGGGCCTTCTTCTGGCCCTCGGAAGACGGCGTTCACGCCGCCTACCGGGACGACATGGCGATCCGCCCGGGTCCGCTCTGCGACCTGGCCGAGGACGACGTCGCCGAGTTCGCGCGGCGTGAGATCGCGGCGACGGTGGGGCTGGCCTCTGGCGCGCGCTTCTTCTTGGCGGGCGGCGCCTTCAAGTCGCTGCTCACCGGTCGTTCCCCGAGGGACCTGGATCTCTGGGCGCCTTCCGAGCACGACCGCGATCTGCTCCTCGCGGCGCTGCGAGATCGGGGCGCTCGACCTGCCGGTGCGCGACCCTTCGCTGATGCTTTCGAGGTCGCCGGGCGCGTGGTCGAGGTCCCCTACAAGACCGAGCCTGACACGCTGTCCGAGAGGCTGGCGCGCTTCGATGTCGGTCTCTCCGCCGTGGGCGTCGAACACCGACCCAACGGCGAGTGGTCCGTGATGGTGCATCCGCTCGCGCTCGAGTCGGTGCGTCGGCGCGAGGTCCGGCTGCTCAAGCCCCTGGTGAACTGGAAGTACGTGCTGACGACGCTGGAGCGGATGCGCCGATACGCGGAGGAGCTGTCCTTCTCGGTGCCCGCCGACGAGGAGGCCGAAGTGTGGCGCGTGTTCGAGGCTCAAGACGCCGAGCTGCGCGCGGGGCTGATCGAGCGGTACCAGCGGACCGGGGCCGGCGGCTTCGGCATCATGGAGGAGGTCGCATGTCGATTCCCATGATCGCCGGCCTCTACCCCTACACGCGCGGCGGCGTCACGCACCCGCCCAAGATCACGCTGCAGGAGATCCCGGCCAGCCTCCGCGTCAACCCGAGCTACCGCGACGCCCTGCTCGTGCTCGCAGGCGATCGAGCTTCGGTGGAGCAGCTCGAGTCCTTCGGGCTCCGAGTGCACCGGGTGTTCGACGACGCGCCGTCAGCGATCCAGCGGGACACGGCGCACAAGATGAAGCACTGGATGTGCCTCTGGGCGCTCCGTGAGTTCGGGGAGTTCCTCTGGGTCGACTGGGACACGGTGCTGCTGCGTCCGCCTGACGACGCCTTCTGGGAGGACTGCCGTCGCGGAGGCACCCCGAAGTTCGTGCGCATCCCTGGGTACTGGGCGACGGTGAACTGCGGCGTCTACTACGCATCGCACCGATGGCTCACCGAGATGGAGCGCAGCTTCGACGCCGAAGTGTCCGAGCCCAACGATGAGCTCCTCTGGGCGAGCGTCCTACCCGACGACATCGAGGACCGCGACGAGTTCTGGTGGGGCGACCGCGCCGTCCAGATCTGGACCGAGGCCGACTTCGACTCGGTGACGGGGCGCACCTACTTCGCGCACGTCAAGCACCTCGACTGGGCGGAGCGCCTGCGAGCCATCGCCCGCCCCGGGTGACATCTCGGAGCTCGTCGCCGCTCACAGCTTCTCAGCCAGCCCCGCCGCGAGCATCGCGCGCACCAGGGACTGCGCCTTCTCGTCGTCGGTCTCGCCCTCGACCTCGAGGTCGATCTCGTTCATGCGCCGGGCCTGGTCCACCGCCCAGTCGATGTACTCGGACAGCGTGCGGTTCTCCTGCCCGAAGGCG
>JAGQIY010001025.1 GCA_020430865.1 Myxococcales bacterium | reverse complement strand
TCCACCGCGGAGAAGAGCTACACCAAATCGCTGCTCCAAGCGGGGGCCGAGCGCATCGGTGAAAAGATCGAGGAAGAAGCGGGTGAGCTCGCCCACGCGATCCGAGAGGAGAGCGATGAGCGAGTCCTGGATGAAGCCGCGGACGTCCTGTATCACGCGCTGGTTGGTCTCGAGACTCGAGGCCTCGAGCTGAAGCAAGTCGTGGAGGTCCTCGCGCAGCGCATGGGGCTCTCGGGCCACGAGGAGAAGGCTCGCCGCAAAGCCTGAGTCGGCCTGGCAGCTGTCGTGCGAGCACCCACACGCTCGAGGGAGTCAGCCGAGTGATCCCTCGCTGCCTCCTCCCAGGGCTTGGCGAACCAGGCGTTCGAGGGAGGTCGAGCGCTGTCGTCGTTGACCCTGAATCAGGGGCTTCCTATGGTGCGAAGTCCCGGTTTCCGGGTACTTGCGCCGTATCGAGCCGTCGACTCACCCATCCCGCGGAAGCGATTTCTACATGCCCAAGGTACTGGTCTTCGAGAGCGACCCTGAATTCGCCAACGTGCTCCAAGCCGAGCTCACCGCTCGTGGCGCGACACCCACCGTGGTGGACGACGCCAACGTCGGGCTTCAGGCGGCGGCCAGTGACAAGCCGGACCTGATCCTGCTGACGATCGAGCTGCCGCGCATGAACGGCTTCTCCGTCTGCAACAAGCTGAAGCGCGATCCGGGACTGAAGGACGTGCCGCTGATCATCATGAGCAGTGACAGCACGGAAGAGACGTTCGAGCAGCACCGACGGCTGCGCACTCGCGCCGAGGATTACCTGCGCAAGCCCATCGACATGGTGGACTTGTTTCAACGCATCGGCAGCCGCATCGACCTGAGCGAGGGCGCCGCCGAGCCGATGGACGAAGAGGACATCGTCATCGACGATGACATCGACTTCGAGGACGCCGAGCCCCTGGCGATCGACGACGAGATCGAGAACGAAGGCACCCAGGTGATGGAGCGCCCACCGGGCTTGGAGGAGGCGCTGGCTGCCGCCAAGGCGCGTGACGCAGCGCCGGCGAGCTCGGTCGACGACGAAGTGGACAGCTTCACCGAAGCTGCATTCGGCGCACTGCTCGACGAGCCAGAACAAGCCGTCGAGCCCGTTGCGGAAGAGGCGGCCCCCGAGTCCATCGAGGTGGAGCCGGAATCCGTCGAGGTGGAGCCGGAGTCGGTCGAGCTCGAGCCCGAGTCAATCGCTCCGGAGTCCGTCGCCGCAGAGTCCGACGCGCCAGCTCCGGAGACCGCCCCGCCCGCTCGTCCCCCGATGGCCTCCGCCCCGGGACCGAGCGAGGTGCCCGCCGCACCCCGGACTCCTACCAGCATTCCGCCGCGGCCGATGGAGAGCGGTGATTCCGCGCGGCTCCGCGAGGAGGTCGCCAAGCTCAAGGGGAAGAGCGACGAGCTGGAGATCGCGCTGAGAGAGGCGCGGGCGAAGGTCACGGAGCTGGAGGACCAGGCCGGGCGAGACGCGGCGCGCGATGCCGAGGTCCAGCGGCTCCGACGCGAGGTGGACGAAGCCAAGGCCAAGGCCTCGGCCGGCAAGGGCGGCGGCTCCGCTCGCGAGTTCCTCGACCTGCGTGAGGCGCTGAACAAGAAGGACAAGGAGATCCTGGACCTTCGCGATCAGCTGACCAACAAGGACAAGGAGCTGCTCAACCTGCGCGATGCTTCGCTGGGCCTCGAACGCGAGAAGGCAGACCTCAACGATCGCATCCTCAGCATGGATCGGGAGGCCCACGACGAGCGCAAGAAGAGCGAGAGCTACCTCGCCGACAAGGAGCAGGCGAGCAAACGCGCCGACGACTTCAAGCGCAAGGCCGAGAAGCTGAGCGCCGAGCTGCAAGCAGCCCGCAACGAGGTCGCGGAGCTGAAGTCCGCCCACGAAGCGCAGCTCGCGGCGCGCGACGCCAAGGATGCCGCGACCGCCGCTGACCACCAGGCCGCGCTCGAAGCCGCAGAGGCGGAGAAGCAAGAGGCGCTTGCCAGGGCAGCGGAAGACGCCGCAGAGGCTCAGGCTGCGGCGCTGTCCAGCGCGGCTGCGGCTGCCGCGAGCGCGCAGGAAGAGGCCCTGGCTGCCGCAGCGGAAGAGGCGACCGAAGCGCAGGCTGCGGCAATTTCCGCGAGGGAGGCAGAGCTCAAGAAGGAACACGACTCGAGACTCGCCGCGCTCCACCGGGCCAACGAAGAGGCGCTATCCAAGCTCAAGGCCGAGCACGCGGAACAGATGGATGCGGCGGCGCGTGAGGCGGCTGAGCAGCTGGCCGCGCGCGAGGCCGAGCTGGAAGCGGAACGTGCTGCGCTCGAGACCTCCCTCACCGCAGCCCACGAAGGCACCAAGGCGGAGCTTGCGGAGCTGAGGCAGGCCAAGGAGCAGGCGGAGGCCGAGCGAGACGCGCGCATCGCCTCCCTGAGCGCGGATCTCCAGGCGCGCACGGAAGAGCGCGACACCGCGAATGAGACCATCGAGGCCCGCGACAGCCAGATCCGGAGCCTGGAGGTCGACCTGGAATCGCGCGGAAACGAGCTCGAGCAGGCCCAGCAGACCATCGAGACGCGGGACACCAGCATCGCCGCGCTGCAGAGCGACCTCGCCACCCGCACCGAGGAGCGCGACGCCGCCAACCAGACCATCGAGAGCCGCGACGCCAGCATCGCGGCACTCAACGCCTCCCTGGCAGCGCGCACCAACGAGCTGGAAGAGGCGAACCAGGCGATCGGCGAGCGCGACGCGACGATCGACGAACTCACCTCGAACCTCGCCACCCGCACCCAGGAACGGGACGACGCCAACCAGACCATCGAGGC
>JAGQIY010000106.1 GCA_020430865.1 Myxococcales bacterium | reverse complement strand
GCGGACCAAGAGCGCCGCCGCCTGTTTGGCGACGGCTTCGTCTCGATCTTCTCGCTCTTCCGCGACGGACGCGAGCTCGCGAGCCGCCTGCGCGAGGTGCGCTCCATGCCGAGCGCTGAGCAAGCCGACGGCCTCGCTGCGATCACCGACCCCTACCTCGTCTTCTTCGATGAGACGGACCTCTGTCCGCACACTGGCCTGCGCCTGATGGACGTGTGGCGCTACTTCCGGCACACCTGGGCCAACCAATACACGAGCGTGCCCGGCCGGACGATGATGTTCCTGGTTCGCGACCGCGCCGCCCCTCGACACCCGGTCGTGGGGATTGGCTCGATCAGCAGTCCGATTGTGCAGATCCGCGAGCGCGACATCTGGATCGGCTGGCATCCAGAGAGCCTCCTCGAGGAGATCCAAGAGCGCCCCACCGCCAAGCACGGCAAGTGGCTCAAGGGCATCGTCGGCCAAGCCCTCGACGAACTCTACGTGCAGGACTTCCTCGAGGAGAGCGACGCAGACCACCTGCTGACGCCTTCCGAGCTGCAGGACCCCACGCCGGACGTCATCGAGCGACTTCGGGCGCATGCGCGGAAACACCGAGAGCTGCACCAGCAGTACCCCGATCAGAACGAGCACAAGGGCGTCGAGGGCGGACGCGTCGCAACGGGCACCTGGGAAGACCGCGCGAGGAGCAACCTCTTCATCAGCAAGCGCGCAGCCGCGCTCGCGGACCTGCTCGAGGCGCGGCGCGACCTGGCCACCCACCTTGGGGAGCGCCCCACGAAGGACGAGGTCGCAGCACTGGCGCGAGACCGCAGCATGCAGCGCACGCTGCTCAAGGTGTTCCGCAAGGCCAAGGCAGACCGCGTGGGCGTCGCGATGGCGGACATCACGGTGTGCGGCGCAATCCCCCCCTATGGCGCGCTGTTGGGCGGCAAGCTCGTGTCGCTGCTCGCCGGCAGCCCCGAGCTCGTCGCCGCGTATCGGAAGAGGTACTCGGGCGCGGAGAGCGAGATCGCCTCGGCCATGGCTGGCCGCGCGATCAAGCGACCGGCCGAGCTGGTCTTCCTCGGCACCACCTCGCTCTACGGACGCTCAGCCCAGTACAACCGCGTGCGGATGCCCGGAGAGCAGCTCGGTGGAGAGCCCGGAACCGAGCTGCGCTTCGTTCCGCTGGGAGAGTCTGAAGCCTACGGCACGTCGCACTTCAGCGCGGAAACGCTGCGGCTGTTCGACGCAGTGCTGCGCCGCTCCGAGCGCGGGCAGCGCGTCAACAACATCTTCGGCGAGGGCACCAGTCCCAAGCTACGCAAAGTCCGAGACGGACTAAGCCACCTAGGCTTCCCAGTTGCACTGCTAAAGCACCACCGACGCCGCGAGTTGTATGGCGTTCCGCTGGCCTCCAACTTGAAGGAGTACCTAATCGGCATGAGCCCCCGCCCCAGGTACCTCTTCCCGCGAGCTGGCGCCGAGTCGACATCAGCCATCTCTGCCTGGTGGCGAGAGCGCTGGGTCAGCAAGCGCCTGCACTCGGACCAAGTGCTCGAGAGCGTCGAAACTCACACGCTGACCTCGCCGATCCGCCACGGTGCGCGCATCCAGCTACCGCCTGAGCACCCGGATCGGCTGGACCCGTTCAATGAGTGATAGTGTCGCTCTCTACGCCTAGCTGTGCTCCCACGCCGACGGCCAGGCAGGTGCGGCGCACCCGCCTCGTGGTTGCGTGGTACCTCAAGCACCACTACGGAACGAGCGAAGACCCGGGGACGCGGCCGATGTACTACGACAGGCAGCGTGTCGGCCACCTTGCAGTTACCCCAGCAGACCTCGGGCAAGGTAGCCCGGCGGCGCTGTTCAAAGTGCTCATAGCGACCGCGATGTTCCAACGGCTACGGGATGCGCTAGTGATGCGCTTGCTGCGTGAGCTACCGGCAAGAACCGCGCGCGAAATCGGCTCCATGCACCGACTCGCCGCGCTCTCGGAGGCGAGTTCCTGCCCGCATCTCAAGTCGAACGAAGCGCTGCTAACCAGCTGCGACCTGAGCAAGCACCCCGAGACCAAGCGTGGCACGTGTGGCGAGTATCCAGAGCTTCCCTGCCACCTCAAGAAGCACACCGAGGCACTGCGACGCTACGGACACTTCGGGAAGGTCCCGACCTCTGCCGCGCTCGCGCTTAGGGACGGCGGCCAGCGCAGTCTCCCTCAACTCTACGAGCGGACGGTCGCAAGCTCGCACTCAGCCAAGGAAGCGGCCGTCGCCCTAGAACGCGCTCTTAGCCGTTCTTGGCGAGTCAGTCAGAAGATCGCTTCAATGTTCTTGTCCGCCGTCGCCAACCCTGATCTCGGGGACTCCAATGCGCCTTGGAGCGCCGGGGTCGACTGGAATCACTTCGTAGTCATCGACAGCAACGTGGCTCTGTACTTAGAGACTGTTGGCTACCAAGGCGCCCGAACGTACGACGCCCGGCGAGAGTTCGTGCAGGCACTCGCGAGCCGGATCGACCTCGAAACCATGTTGCCGGGACTCTGCTCAACAAACGCGAGGCTCGTCCAGCAGGCCCTGTACCTCTTTATGAGTCAGAGCAACCGAAAGTCGCTCCCTTATGACTGTTGTCAGCGACAGGAATGGGCCTGTCCGACATGCCCCTCGGAACTACGCATCATGTGCTCGCTTCGAAAGTGAATGTAGCAGAAGACTCCAGGAGGATGCGAAGCACAGGGCTGCTTCGGACTCGAGTCAGCGAGAGTCAGTTCCTACCGGCTCCTCAGGCTGATGCCCAGGTGGGAGACGGTCGCTCTAGGGTGAGCGCTACAGGTGCAAACGGATGGACGCAGTCGAGCGGGCACAAGGTCGGTATCGGGCGCGCATCTGGGCGCGATCCCAGTCCTCGATCGCGGAGCGGATCAAGGACCGCTCCGAAGAGTTGGCACTCCTCAAGATGAAGGTACGCTGCCGCTATGACCCCGAGTTCCCTCGGGCCGAGCAGCCCTCTCTGATCTACGACTGCCAGAAGTTCGTGCACAGGATAGACTGCGAACTCACATCTTCCCTGCCCCAGATTCGGACGGCTCCCTAGACCACTTTGCCTAACGGGTGGTCGTCTACCCCGAGCAGGCTGAAGTGGATCTCTAGCCGAGCGGCATGCCCTTCGGCAGCCCATGGAGCATCTCGGCTGGCTCGGTTCGCCGCGACTTGCTGCCGTCGAGGTGCTGGCGCGCGAAACCTGTGCGCTCAGGATTCCCCGCGAGTCCAGCCGACGAACCCGCACCCTCTACGGACCGGCTCTTTCGACGCATCCAACACTTGGACCAGCGTTGCCCCACGACCTAGCACAGCGCACTAGTCGACACGATATACCTCACTGACTGCGCTGACTGTGACGATGGCCGGAGCCGTGTCGTCCTCGGGATCGCGCGAGATCGCGCCGTCGATTACTCGAACTCGAGAATCTGTTCTCAGCTCGCCGGGCTGTCGAAGCCGAAGCAGCGCGGGCATTTGCGCTGGAAGATCGCGAGAGCGCAGTACCTCCGCGTCCCAACTCTTTGGGCCGTGGCGTCCAGAAATCCTCAATTCGACGTCGCCGAAACGGCCGTCGGGCGAGCCCATGTGCGTGGTGCCGACCCAGTACGCTTCGCAGAGATGGCGCACGCCGCAGTAGTGACACCACTCAGTACTCGGGCGTGCCATTGGAGGACGCTCGGCGAGCGCGGCCTCCGCCGCCTGTCGGCGTGTAAGCAACTCACGACTGAGGTCGTCGATCTCTGAGGCGCTCGGTGGGGCAACATCGACATTCTGCGAATCGTACGCGAGCACTAGCCGGTCCACTAGCCGTTCCGACGGGTTCAACTCGTCGTCGAGCCGCCACATCACGGCGTACGCGCGGACCTGGAACTTGTGCGCCTCGTCGGGCGCTCCGGTCTTGAAGTCGGTGATCTCGCAACCGTCATCGCCAAGGATGAGAAGGTCGACCTTCCCCTTCCACGCGACGCTCTTCGCGCGCACCTCGAGTTCGGGGTACGTCCCGATTGCAAGTGGGAGCCGTGGCGGCGGCCCGCTAGCCGTCGGTGTGGACAGGAAGGCCGGCATCGGCGCGCCCTTCTGTAGCCGTAGACGGCTCAGCATCGACTGCACGCGCGCACGGAGTGCGGGAACTTGGCTGCGAAGGGTCCGCTGCGCGTGCTCCATCACCGCGTTTGCGCGCGGGTTGCCGACAAAGCGATTGAGAATACGCTCGACGGACTCCCCCACGACCCGCGTGTAGCCGCCAAGGCCTCGGAGTACCTGCGGTGCCCTC
>JAGQIY010001024.1 GCA_020430865.1 Myxococcales bacterium | reverse complement strand
TCGAGCCCGACGGCGCCTGTCTCGAGCTGCCACTCGAGATGGACGCGCAGAAGGCGCGTCAGCTCCTGCAGCTCCGCAGCGGGGTCGAGCTCGGACTCGAGCGTCGCTGCGGCTTGCGGGCTGGCCGTGCTCCCGGCTTCTGGCTGCGGCTCGCTCATCACGGCTCCGTTATAGCAAATGCAAAAACGCGCCGCTTCGGGGGAAGCGGCGCGTCTCGACGAGGGCCTGCGCTCGGCTCAGAAGCCCTTCATGATGCCCAGGCTCGGCTCGATGACCTGACCTGACGAGGGGAGCATGAACATGATGTTCACGTCGAGCACCAAGCCGAGGCTGTCTGTCATGGCGTACATGGCGCCTCCACCGAGGCCGCCGAAGCCCTGTCCCAGCTTCTTGTAGGCATCGAGCTGCGCTGGCGGAGCCGTCTCCGTGGGTTTCCCGTCCTTGCAGGCTTGTTGGGCAGTGCCCGACAGCTGCGAGCAGTCCGAGATGGTCACGGTGAGGCTGGCGTCCACCTGAGCCACGCCGCCGCCGAGGTGCAGGAAGGGACGCAGACCAAGGGCGCTGGAGTCACCGAGCCAGTAGGTGGCACGCGCTTCCGCGTGGAAAGGCAAGAAGGCGTTGCCGCCCTCGGGGGTCGGGCCGCCGTTGATGGCGTAGCCGACCCGGGCGCCGAGGCTGATGTTCTTGGTGAGGAAGTACTCCGGGTGGAGCATGAAGCGGACGGTGCCGAGGGCGAAGCCGCCGCTGATCTTGTTGCCCTGAGCGGGCTGCGGGTCGCCCGTGTACTGGTCCTCGGTGCCGGGGAGGAAGCAGGCGAAGCCCTCGTCGGCCTGACTCTGCTGCGAGCAGACGTCGTCGCCCGTGAGGAATGCCAGATCGAAGCCGACCTCGGCGCCCAGCCAGAACTTGTGGGCCTTTCCGCTGCCGCCGCCGCCACCGCCGCTGCACTCTCCGTCGACGCACGTCGCGCCGCCGCTGCAGTCGGAGTCTGCGGTGCACTGGCCGCCGGTCTCGCAGGTGCCGTTCATGCACACCAGGCCCGACTGGCACTCACGGGTCTCTTCGCAGGTCGCGCCCCAGCCCTTGTCGCCTCGCTTCGAAGCGCCGCAGCCGGGCATGCCTGGAGGGCACTCCACCTCTTCCGCGCAGCGGTTCGGCGGGTCCTGGTCGGGGAACGAGGGGGCCTCCTGGTCGGTCGCGTTGACCACGGAGATCTCCACTGGCTCGCGCTTGGTGCCGTAGTTGTCGATGGTGTCGCCAGCGGCGTCGCGGGCGCGCACGTAGAACTTCAGAGCACCCACCACCTGGGTCGCGGTGCAGGGGATCTCGGCGACGAACGCGTCACCCTTCTTCTGCATCTTCAGGGTGACCCACTTCTCACCGCCGAACTCCTTGTACTTGAGCTCCGCGGCGGTGGCGTCTTCCTCGCTGGTGCAGCTGATCGGGATCGGCCGTCGGGTGTCCACCTCGGTGATCCGAGGCTGACAGTCCATCGCGCCCGCCGCCGGCCTCGCCGGCTTGTCGGGGGGTGGCTCGGTACCACCGCCCGTGCCACCGCTGCCGCCCTCACTGGGGTTCGCTCCCACTGCGGCGGCCGCGTCGGCGAACGCCTTCTTGGTGTCGTCGGTGGCCAGGGCGTTGTCCAACGACACCTTGGGGTCGATGCTCAGCGCCTGCTGGAAGGCTTCGGTCGCTCCAGCGATGTCAGCCTTGCCGCTGCCGCGGACGATGCCGACGTACATCCAGGCCTTGGCGATCACGGGACCGCTGCACTTCGCTCCACAGGCCTTGATGGTGCCTGTGAGGATGGCTTCGGCCTTGTCGAAACTCGTCGCCAGGTAGTGCTGGTTGATCGCCTCATCAATCTTCTTGAGGGCGGCGTTGTCGCGAGGCGCGGCGAAAGCTGACGCGGCAAAGAGCGCGGCGGCGAGGGCAATTAGCCAAAGTAGACGGCGGTACACGGATCATCCTCCGCTGAGCTAGCGGTGCAGTTCGGGAAGGGGTGGTTTCTTGGCACCCAGAGGGTGCTTGAGGTTCGAGCAGCGTCGGCGGTGACCGGAGCTGATTGAGGGTGCCTGGTGGCGGCTTGCTCGAGGTCGCGGCGCCTCGAGCCCGGCGATTAGGGTTTGTCGCAGCCTTCCTTCGCGCCCTCGGTACGGACGAACTGGACGCGGCGGTTGAGGGCGCGATTGCGCTCGGAAGTGTTCGGCACGAGGGGGCGGTCGAAGCCGTAGCCGTTGCTGGTCAGGCGGCTCGGGTCGATGCCGTGGGACACCAGGTACTTCATGACCGACTCCGCCCGGGCGGCGCTCAGCTTCTTGTTGTAGGCCTTGCTGCCCTTGTTGTCGGTGTGACCCTGGACCTCGAGCTTGATCTTCGGGTTCTTCTCGAGCACCTCGACGACCGCGTCGAGCACCGGGAAGCTTTCCGAGCGGATCTTCGACTTGTTGAACTCGAAGTGGATCTGCTGCTTGATCTTCACTTCGCAGTCGGTGACCACGACCAGCGCCGGCTTCGACGGACACCCCAGGGGCTCCTTGGTCTCCGAGCCGATGGTATTCGGGCACTGGTCCTTCAGGTCCGGCACCTTGTCGCCGTCGTTGTCCGGATCGGGACAGCCGTCGTCGTCCTCGTATCCGTCGGGATCCTCAGGCTCGTTCGGGCACTTGTCGGTCGCGTCGAGCACACCGTCCATGTCGTTGTCTGGCTCGGGGCAACCGTCGGCGTCGAGGTAGCCGTCCTTGTCTTCGGGCTCGAGCTCACAGCTGTCGACCGAGTCCGTCAGGCCGTCGCCGTCCGTATCCGGATCGTCAGGACAGCCATCGGAGTCCTGATAGCCCTGGAAGTTCTCCGGTTCGTCCGGGCACGCATCCTCGGGATCGAGGTAGCCATCCCCATCTCGATCACCCGGCGCTGGCTTGGGCTTGGGCTTGGGGGGCGGTGGCGCCTCCACGAAGCCTCGCTCGGCGCAGTACTCTGGCGGAGAGAGGAAGTTCGCGGCGTGGGCGTTGGGTTCCGCGAGCCACAGGTGCTTCTGGGCCTTGGAGATGAAGCCCTGCTCGAGCTCGATCTGGGCGAACTTGAGGTGACTCTGGGCCATCGCCAGCTCGCGGGGAGCGCAGCGCACGGCGCCATTGCGTTCGGCCTGCTTGGTGATCTCCTCGAGGCCGGCGATCTGACCGCGCAGCTTCGGCGCCTGACCGCAACCGACTACGAGTCCGCCCAGCGTCAACAGGGCGAGGCTCCGCACGACTCGCCGCTTCATCGACCCGCTCCTCGTCGCGCTTCCCGAGTCAGTCGAATCGCCTTGTCGGCGTACTCTTCGGCCACTTCCGCGAGGTTCGAAGCATCGCTGTAGTCGGCCTCCGCCGCCTCGCTCTGCGCCTTCTCCAGGTGTTCCTTCGCGACGTAGTACTCGTAGGGAGCGTACTTCTCGGCGTCCAGCTCGCGGGCTTCTTCGACCTTGTTGGCGGCGGAGTTCGCCTGGATGGCGTACAGCGTGTTGCCGCAACCGCTACCCGCACCCAGCAGCGTCAGCGCGAACAGCGCTCCGAGACCGAGTCGCGCAGCTTGGCCGATGGGTTGAGGCAGCATTGAATTGCGGGTCGCGCGAGTCGTTCGCGCGCAAGAACCGTCACCTTCGATCACATCGAACTCCACGTTGGATGTTTCTTCGATCTCACTTCGGCATCGCTCCAAAGGAGCTAGCCTTGCCGCCTCGCGCTGAGCCGAGGTTCCCGCTGCGACACCAGCCGTGTGCAGCAGCTCCAAGTGGTCCAGACGGAGACCGTTTGAACGCGAGTCAACGACTCTCACCAAAGCCGGGTGCGACGCTAGCAACGCCATGACTCATGCGTCAACTACCGACTTTTCTAGTGGATCGAGGCTCTGCGGTGGGGGTCTGGAAGTTTCCAGCGGAAGCGCTCCGCGGCGTCCCTTCCTGAAACAGACTACAGACTCGACCGCGTCGCCTGACACACTCTGCAGTCCGCGCAGACGGCCAATCAGGGGCTGGATCAGGGGGGGAGGGAGCATCGCAGCGCACCTCACCCCCGAACCCCGAGCTACTGGAGCGCTCGACCAGGCCAGACTTGGTTCAGCACGGAAAAACGCCGCGCCAGCCGCTGGCCCTGTCCGACGGGGATCCAGGCGAGCGAGCGGCGCGGCCTTCGAAGCCGCTCCGACCTCGTGACTCTGACCTCGCGACTCTGACCTCGCGACTCTGACCTCGCGACTCAGAGCTCGCGACTCAGAGCTCGCGGTAGAGCCCGATCACCACGCCGAGCAGCATGGTGTCGCGGAAGTCGGTCGCGCGCACCAGGATCGGCGCCATGCCGCTATTCGCGGGCTGAAAGCGCACGTAGTCCTTCTCGGGGTAGTAGTACTTCACGGTGGCCTCGTCGCCGATCAGCGCCACCACGATGTCTCCACGATTCGCCGTGGACTGCTTACGCACGAAGATGTAGTCGCCGCTCAGGATTCCGGCTTCGATCATCGAGTCGCCCTGGACTCGCAGCCCGAAGACGTCGCGACCACCGCCCTTCACCCGCACGCGGTCGATGCGTACGGTGTCGATGACGTTCTCATCGGCGAGCAGGGGGAGGCCGGCTGCGACGCGACCGAGGATCTGGATCTCCGTGGAGTCGTCGTCGCTGGCCACTCGGGCGGCCTCAGCCACGCTCTCCGGCGTGTCGTCGTCCTGGTTGACCAGGCGCAGGGCGCGGCTCTTCATGTCCTCTCGCCGCAGGTAGCCCTTGCGCTCGAGGGCTCGCAGGTGATCGTTCACACCGTTGGTGGAGCGGATCCCCATGTACTCGCCGATCTCCCGAAGGGTCGGAGGGTAGCCCCGCTCTTCGATCGACTTGCGAATGTAATCCAGCGTCTGCGCCTGGCGCTTGGTCAGCCCTTGCATGGTTCGCCTAGGCTACTGAACGGGTGTGTGGGCGTCAAATTCTGTGCACGTCGATTTTCCACAAGCTGGAAAATCAACGAGTTT
>JAGQIY010001023.1 GCA_020430865.1 Myxococcales bacterium | reverse complement strand
GAGCGGCAAGCCCTACCCCAGCGGGTTGAAGGGGGGCTACTGGGGGCCCATCAGGGCGCGCTGTCGACCCATGACCACGTTTCACAACCAGTGGTTTCGCTTCTACCAGGTGGGCTTTCGGTGCTGTGCCGACGCTGCGGCGCGCCCCCCGTGATCGCCGCAGCGCAATCTGCCTCGCTGGCGGTTGCCCGGGTTGAGCCGTTCGAGTAGGTTCTGGCCCGTGGAGCTCCCGCCGGCCCATACGCTGGTTGGGTGCGGAGGATGCAAGAAGACCCGCCCCCGATCCTTGCTCGGTCACGAGTCACTGCATTCCCCTAGCTCGCGCCAAGCGCCCGGCCCTCGCGCGGCCTGGGCGTGCTGGGGAGTTTCTCGACGGGGGACGTCCTCTGGACGCTCAGCCCGGGCCCATAGCTCAATCGGTCAGAGCGTCCGTCTCATAAACGGGTGGTTCCTGGTTCGAACCCAGGTGGGCCTACAGAGCGCGCAGCCACCGAGCGCGCTGCAGCCGCCGAGCGCGCTGCAGCCGCCGAGCGCGCTGCAGCCGCCGAGCGCGCTGCAGTTACGCATCTCCGTTGATCGCAACGCACACGGCCTTCGCGGCCGTCAACCCCGTCGCGGCGGGCCTTCGATCCGTCGCGCTCTTTCTTTTTCGGTTACTAGGCGTCGCCACAAACAGCCTGTATAGGCATCGCCGAGCTACAAGGAGCCACGACCCCCTGTGAAGATTCAATCGGAGATCGAAGCGTTAGAACGACTCGCTGCTCTGGACGCCAGTTTGGCTGAGGTGGGGGAGCAGCTCGGCGTCGAGCGAGGCGCCCTGGAAGAAAAGCGCGGGCGCCAGACTGAGCTGGTCGCGCGTATCGAGCGAGACCGCGGCGTCGTAGCCGACATGGAGCGCCAGCGCAGTGAGAGCCTGCAAGAGATGCGGCAGATGTCCGTGCAGGTCGAGCGCTCCCGGGAGAAGCTCGCCCGCTGCCGCACGGAGCGCGAGGCGAACGCCGTGCAGCGCGAGCTCGAAGAGCTTCGCAAGCTGCAGCGCGACCGCGAAGTGGAGATCCAGAAGCTCGACACACTCCACGACCAAGCTCAGACGGACATCGCCGAGACCGAGAAGCAACTGGCAGAGATCGCCGGTGACCTGGGCGCCAGCGAGGGCGAGGTCACGACCAAGCTCGCGGAGCTAGAGAAAATCCAAGCGGAAAAACTTGCGGAGCGGGAGACGGTGATCAAGACGGTCAAGCCGCAGATGTACCGCAAGTACGACATGATCCGTCAGCGTCGGGGCAGCGGTATCGCGCACACCACCGACGGCAAGTGCTCGGAGTGCCACATCCTGCTGCAGCCGATGATGTTCCAGACGCTCAGGCGAGGGGAGTCCTTCGATCAGTGCCCCAGCTGCCAGCGAATCATCTACTTCAAGCCGCCCAGCGCTCCCGAGGCGGAGGGCGAAGGCGACGCGGAGCCCGAGGCCTAGTTCGTGAAGGCCTGTCCCGTTTGCGGCCGCCTCTATCCGTTGGATGCGGGGTTCTGTCCGGATGACGGCTCACAGCTCGTGAGCGCCACCCAGGCGCCCGTGATGTCCGACGATCAGGACCCCCGCATCGGGCAGCTGTTGTTCCAGCGCTACCAGGTCCGCCGCGTGGTTGCCGACGGCGGCATGGGACGCGTCTACGAAGCCTTGGACATGCAGCAACGGCGCAGCGTGGCGCTCAAGGTGCTGCATCAGGACGTCGCGCGCGACGATGTCTCCGTGGAGCGCTTCAAGCGCGAGTTCGAGGTCTCCGCGCTGCTACCTCACGACCACATCGTCGAGGTGATCGACTTCCAGGCGACGCCCGACGGCAGCTACGCGTTGATGATGGAGTTCCTCTACGGCGAGGAGCTCCGCGCGACGCTCAAGCGCGAGAGCGTGCTGCCTCCGGCGCGCATCGTGCGCATGATCAGCCAGGTCGCGATCGGGCTCGACGAAGCCCACGCTCGCAAGCTGGTGCATCGCGATCTCAAGCCAGACAACATCTTCCTCTGTCAGACTTCCGAGGGAGACGTGGTGAAGATCCTCGACTTCGGTTCGGTCAAGGACAAGGCGGACAACGCCAAGAAGCTCACGGTGATGGGCACCACCATTGGCTCCCCGTACTACATGGCACCGGAGCAGGCGCAGGGGCTGGACACCCTGGACCAGCGCGCCGACGTCTGGGCCATGGCGGCCATCCTCTACGAGTGTCTGTCCGGAGAGGTCCCGTTCAAGGGCAACAACGGGCCCAGCATCTTGCTCGAGATCCTGACCAAGGAGCCCACGCCACCCAGCGTGGCTGGGCGAGGCAAGAAGTTCCAGGTGCCTCCCACCCTGGATCCGGTGCTGCTCAAGGCCTTCAAGAAGCAAGCCTCGATGCGCACGCCGAGCATGGGAGCGCTGGCCGATGCCATCGGTGGCGCGTACGGACTCGCTGGGACCCATCGCGACTGGGCGACACGCACCCAGGACGACCTCGAGAAGGAGATTTCCGCGCGGATGCCGGAACTCATGGCCGCTCAGGTGGCGGGGCCGACAGACGGCGTAGCAGACGATTTCTTCGGGGACTCGGACTCCCTCGGCTTGATGGACGAGGCGATGGCTCGAGGCGCGCCGGGCGGTCCAGTGGTCAACCTGCCAGCGTCACCGATGGCAGGCCCCGCGGGCTATCCGATGCAGGGGAGCTACGACGACGTGCCGCTCGGGGTGCCGAAGAACACCTGGCTGGTGCCCGCCATCGTGGGCGTCGTCGCGCTGCTGCTGGGCGTCGTCCTGGTCGTCGTGCTGGCCGGCTGAAGACGACGTCGCTGCAGGGGCGCTGCGGAGCGGCGACGCGCTTGCTTGGTGCTGAAGGAGGGATTTGAACCCCCGACCCGGCGCGTATGAAACGCCTGCTCTAACCAACTGAGCTACTTCAGCAGAGGGCCCGCGTATATGCGCGGCGAAGCAGAGTCTGTCAAGCGCGTTGGCGGCGGGGGTGCTCTTCCCTCACGGCTCGCGACCCAGAGCCCGAGAGGACTCCAGAAGCCCTAGCGAACCCGCGGCGTGCCCCCGCGCCCAGGGCCGCTGCGGCCGACGATCGGGTTCAACGCGTCGAAGCTCATGCGAATGGGCAGCGGTGTGCGCAGACCCTTCGGTGGCTTCCCGAATGGTGACGCGCGCTGGATGGCGCGGATCACGGCAGCGTCGAACTCTGCGACGCCGCTCGGGCGCTCGACGCGGACGCCACTGACCTCCCCAGCGGGGCCGAGGCTGAAGCGGATGATCGCCAAGCCATTGCGTCCATCGGCGATGGCCCAGTCAGGGAAGGCGTCGCGCCAGTCGATCTTGCGCTCCAGGTTGCGGAAGTAGGGGGTGAGGCCCACCGGGACTCCACCTCGATACGCCCCACCGCCGCCGGCCGCCCGGGACCGCGATCCAGGGCCGCTGTTGCCGCCACTTCCCGGGCGGCCGGGCCCGGCTTGACCGCCGGGCCCGTGGCCCAGCGGGCCACCGGCGGTGCTCGCCTGGATGAGCGAGCGCACGGCGCTGGCGACCTCCTGCTGACTGTCTTGCGTGTCCTGCGGTCTGCCCGGCACTCGAGCCGGCACCGCGGCGCGTGCGCGAGGCACCGCGGGGCGAGCGAGGGCGACGCGAGCGCTCATGCGGTAGTCTTTGCGCTCGGAGCCGTCGCCGACTCCGAGGGCCGTGCGCGCCTCGTCGCTGCCTTCGACCTCGCCTCCCTGCTGCGACAAGTTTCCGTAGGGATCCAGGTCGACCCCCAGCGCGCCACCCGCGACGCTCGAGATCGCGCCCCGCAGGTCGCCCCGCGCTGGATCGTAGGGGCTCGGCGGGCGTCGCTCGAGGCGGCCGCCCTTTCCAGTGACCACGAACGAGAGCTGCATCGGGTTCGGCGTGGCGCGGCGGTCGTCCTCCGAGCGCCGCTGCTTGCTGGTCTCGAGGCGTTGTACCTGAGAGCGCTCGAGGCGGTTGATCGGATCGCGGTCGAGGCTCACGCCGTCGTCACTGTCCGAGAGGTTTACCGCGGGGGCCGACTCGGCGCTGCCCGCCTTGCCCGCGCGCTCGCCGGAGACGTGCGCCTCGGTGGCTCCGCCGTTGAGCTCTGGCTGCGTTTCCTTGGGGATTTCCTGCTGCTCCCCTCGGGGATCTCCCACGCCGCTCATCGCCGGCAGCTCGAGCGGTGAGTCCTCGAGCTGAACCTCCAGGGCGCGGCCCTTCGCCGCTGGCGCAGCCTCGTCCAGCTGGCCGAAGACGAGCCAGGCTCCGCTCCCGAGCAGCGCGGCGTGGAGCAGCAGCGAGGTGGAGAGCGCACCCGTCAAACGCCAGCGCGGCTGCTTGTCGGAAGACGCCCCCATGCCTCAAAGCGTGCCCCGTTGAAGGCCGCTAGGCCAGGGGCGCAGCCTCCGCAGGGTCTCGCAACGCGCTCGAGCCCGCGGCCTTCGCCAGCGCAGGGCCAAGGCGCCTGCAGGCGTTTCGCGTGGTCTCTTCGGCGATTTGCGCCTCGCTGACTCCTCGCAGCTCGGCGACGCGGCGCGCGGTGTGGACGACGAAGGCGGGCTCACAGCGCTTGCCCCTCAGGGGCACCGGGGCGAGATAGGGACTGTCCGTCTCCACCAGGATCCGTGAGGAAGGCGCCCACGCCGCGACCTCGTGCACGCTCTTCGCGTTCTTGAAGGTGACGATGCCCGAGAAGGATACGTCGAAATCCAGGTCCAGCGCGCGCCTGGCGAACGCCAGATCTTCGCTGAAGCAGTGGATGATGCCGCCGACGTCGCGGGCTCCTTCACTCTCGAGGATCTCCAGGGTGTCGTTGGGCGCGCTGCGGGTGTGGATGACCAGCGGCTTCTTCACGCGCTTCGCGAGTTGCACGAAGCGCCGGAACACCTCGCCCTGCAGGTCGCGCGGCGAGAGGTCGTAGTGGTAGTCGAGGCCGACTTCACCCACGGCGACCACCTCGGGACGCTCCATCACCTCTTCGATTCGCGCCTCGAGCGCCTCGCTGGTCTTGGCGGCGTCGTGGGGGTGCACTCCCGCCGTGGCCACGACCTCGTGGCGCTGATTGGCGAGCGCGAGCGCCTCCTCCAGGGCTCCCTCACCCCCGACCCCGATCACGACGAAGGCAGCGACTCCAGCGCTCTTGGCGCGGGCGATCAGCTCGTCAGGCTGTCCCTGACTCGAGTGCTGGTCGAGGTGGCAATGGGTGTCGATGAGCACGTGTCCTCCGTGAGACGGCCGAACGTAGCCGAGAGTTCAGTCGGGCTCGGGTTTTGGCCCGCGTCCGCGGGGAAGGTAGCGGAGCAGCAAGCCCAGCGCCAGCGAGGCGAAGAGCACCAGCAGCTCGCGGCGCTCCGCTCCGCGCGCCACCAACCCGAGAGAACCGAGGGCCGGCAATCCGAGCCAGAGGTGAGCCCGCACGAGTCCGTGCTCGGTTCGCCAGGCGAGGCGACACAGCGCCAGCAAGCTCACGGCGAACTGCGCGAGCACCGCCATGCTGGCCAGAACGAACAGGCTCTCGAGCTTTCCGCTGAGCACGAGCGCCACGCTCGAGGCCAGGGTGATCAGCAGCGCCGGGAGCGGCACGTTGCGCCCACTGTGTCGGCCTATCCACTCACCAAGCCCCTCGGGACCTGCCAGTGCCGCGAGGTAACGCGGGGTCATGGCGAACATGCCGAAGGCGATGCCCACGGCGGAGACCTGCGTGCCGAGGGCGACGAGGTAATCGAGGCGCGCGCCGCCGAGCGCGTTCGCCGCTTCGACCAGCGGAGCCTCCGTCCTCGCAACGTCGGGCAGCGCGCGGACGGCGGTGGCGTGCAGGCCCATGTAGAGCAGCGTCACGAAGCTCAGCGAGGCGAGCATGGCCAGCGGTAGGTTCCGGGAACGCCGCCGGATGCTTCCCGACGGAACTGGTAAGATCTCGAAGCCCTGTGTGGCGAACAGGGCCACCAGGGACGCCCTCAGCCAGGCGGTCGACGCTGGAGAATCGAGCGGCGCAGCAGCCGGGTTCGGGGGGGAGGCTGCCGTCGCCGAACCCCGCCACCACAGGGCGGCGCCCAGGGCGAGCAAGGCGACCAGCGGCACCAGCTTGGCTACCGTGAGCCCGTTCCACACCCAGGCGCTGAGCCGCAGCCCCGCGGCGACCAGCAGCCCCAGCACCATCACGGAGAGCGTCGAGAACAGACGCGCGTTGGCTGCGCCGACGAAGCCGAGGTAGGGCCCCAGGTACTGGCCGAGGCCGCTCACCACTGCCGCGGTGCTGAACACCGCGCTGACGTAGCTGATCCAGCCCACCGCGTACGCTACGTGGCTTCCGAACGCCGCCTGGGCCCAGACGAACGGTCCGCCGTCCCTGTCGAAGCGCGCGCCGAGCAGCGCGTAGCAGGCGGCCACTGGCGCGATGGCCAGGGTCGTCAGCGCGTAGACCCAGGTCCCGGCGGAGCCCGGCACCAGCGCCGCGACCTTGGCGGGCGCGAAGAAGATCCCCACGCCGACCATGCCGTTGACGCCCAGCGCGCACAGGCTCCAAAAGCCGAGCTCCGGTGAGCGCTGTCTCATCGAGCGTCAGGCGAGCAGCTCGGCGTAGCGGGCGCGGGCGAGCGCCGCGCAAGCATCGGTGATCGAGCTCTCCTCGTAGCCGTAGAGTTCCTTCATGCGCTCGATGGCCCTGGTGGCGGCGCTGCTGCGATTCATGTCGAGGCCGGAGCCGCCGTCCTTCAGATAGATCAGCATGTCGCGGGCGAGCTTCGCCACGGCGACGCGTCGCTCGCTGAACACCGCGTCGCGCATTCGCTTT
>JAGQIY010001022.1 GCA_020430865.1 Myxococcales bacterium | reverse complement strand
TCGATCTGGGCTCTCGCGCGTCGAGAGACACCCCGAGACGCCTTCTCGGCGCTTAACACCAAAGAGCACCTGGTTGACTCTGGCGAGTGGGACACGCGGCGGGCGGAAATCCGACGTGCGTCATGGGCTCGGCGTGAGCTCGGCGAGCACGCGGTCGAGGACGTCGCGTGGGCTCCCCAGGTCGCCCGCGACTCGCACGAACCGTCCGACCACGTCGAGGTGCGCGCGCCGGAGATGCTCCTCGCGCAGGCGCGCATCAGCCCCGGCCGTGACGGTCTCCAGATCGGCTGCGCTCGATCCCCGGCGATGCAGCCTCGCGACCCGCGTGACGAGCGGGGTGTCCATGTAGAACGTGACGTCCGCGGGTCGGAGCAGCCGCTGCACTTCGTCGACCGCGAGCTGCGACCCGCGGAAGGCGGCGTACGCCTGGGTCGAGAGGAAGTACCGGTCGAGGACGACGGACTGACCTCGCTGCAGCAGCGCAGCGACCTCGTCGGACGCGGCGAACACGGTGGCGAGGTAGAAGAGCTGCCGGGCCTCCTGGCTCGAGCCGAGGCTCTCGATGAGGTCGTCGCGGTAGCGCCGCACGCGCGGCGACGGGGTCGTCATGAGCTCGGCGCCGATGTGCTCGGCGAGCTGGGCGGCGCATGTGCTCTTCCCCGAGCCGTCCAGGCCCTCGAAGACGATGAACGTCGGCTGGCTGAACATCACGCCGCCTCCTTGGTCCCCGCCGGGATCCAACGGAGGAGGTCTGGCTCCTGTGCGGCGGCAAGCTCCCTCAGCTCGCGCAGGTCCTTGGGGTGGCGCCCCTCCGTCAGCCGCAGCGCCTCGGAGAGCCGGGCCATCTCGCGCCAGTCGTCGATGTCGAAGGTGCTCGACCGGAGGACCATGGGCATCGCGCCCCCGCTGTCGCCGAGGCTCCAGTCGTGGCGGTCGCGCTCGAGCGCCGTCCCGCGGAGTAGCAGGAGCGGGAACGCCTTGATGACGGGGACCTCGCGCTCGAGGCACCAGGCGACGCTCGCCTCGAACGACTCCACGGTCTGCAGCGGCAGGCCGAAGATCAGCGACACCTCGTGAGAGATGCCGCGCTCCCGCACCCCCGCGAGCGCAGCGTCCACCCGGTCGATCTGGTTGCGCCGCTCGATCACGCGCCCCTCCTCCGCGTGGATCGTCTGCAGCCCGAACTCGAGGCAGACGTCCAAGGCCGACGCGGCGTCGAGGAACGCGTCATCCACGGCCTCCGCGCGACACTGCAGCGACAGCCGCCCCGCAAAGCCGTGCCCCGCAAAGCGCTCGAGGACGCCCACGGCGTGCGGCGCCATGTTGAAGATGGGATCAAGTACGGCGATCTCGCGCACCCCCGCTCGGCAGAAGAGATCGATCTCGGCTTCGATGCGCGGCAAGCCCAGAGCACGCCTCCGAAGGCGCGCGCCGGGCTCGCGGTGCTGGCAGAACGCGCAGCGGAAGGGGCAACCCCGCTGCGTCTCCCACCGGATGAACGGCTGGTCGGTGAGCGGGATGGTCCCCGTCAGCCACGGCGAAGGGAGCGCCTCGAGGTTCACCGCAGCTTGCGCGAGGACGTCCGGAGTCCCTGCCCAGTGGACGCCTGGGATCGGTTGCTGCCGCGGCGTGCCCGCGAGCGTCGCCAGTGCCTCCTCGCCGTACCCGCGGACGAAGGCGTCTACGGTGGGATAGATGCGCTCGAGGCCCCGCCCGCTGTAGGAGATCTGGGGGCCACCGAGGATCAGTCGGCCCCGGAAGCCCGCGCCCCGCAGTCGACGGAGCACGTCCTGCAGCAGCGCCTCTCCCCACACGTAGGCCCCGAACGCCACATCGACTTCGGCCGGAGGAATCCCCTCCGTCTCTCTGAGGATGGCTGCGGTGATCCCGGCGGCGTTGAGGTGGGGCTCGTTGACGGCGACGACGATCGAGCGGACGTCGAGCCCGCCCCGCTCGCGCAGCGCGGTGAGGATGGACGCGTGGCCCAGGGGAACGCGCGGGTCCTTGTCGCGCGTCCAGTAGAAATCGACGAGAATGATGCGGCGGTTCACAGGGCCTCCTCGGCTCGGGCAGTCGCGATGACCGAGACGGCGCTGGGTTCTGGATGCGGACATCGAGCAGGAGAGATCGACGGAGCGACGAACTCGACCGGAAGCGTTGTCCGCATCGGCTGCCGCCGCGCGTCTACCTCCCGACGTGCGTGACCAGGAGCAGCGATGAGTTCGTTCGATGATCTCGTGAGACGGCTCGACGCGGCCGAAGCCGCGGAGTGGGAGGAGGAGTACGCGAGGACCGCGGTCGAGCTCACCCGGGACCAGGCCTTCGAGATGGTTCGCTCCGAGCGGGTCTACGCCGACTGGTTCGCGTTTCGGTTTGATGCGGGACCGCCCGGGCAGCCTCTCCCAAGCACGCAGGCCGCCTTCGAGGCCGTCCTGCTCGGCACCGACGGTTCGCCCCTCGACGCCTACCGCGTCGTGTTCGGGTCTCCGCCGATCCCAGAGGAGGTTCCTGCCGACCTGCGGTTGGCGCTCCTCTGCAACGCGGCCGCCTGCGCGCTGAAGCGCGGCACCTCCTGGTTCGCGACCTGGCTCGCGGCTCGCGCTGGCTTGGCCGCCATCGCGCTCGGGGCGCCCGAGCGAGCATGGCTCTTCCTCGACGGCCTCACCGTCGAGGGCCGCCGTCACCCTCACCTCGACAAGCTCTCCATCTTCGAGCCGCTCCGTCGCAGTGAGGCCGCGCAACGGAGTCCCTGGGTGCGCGCCGCGATCTGTCGCCTGTGGCCTGGCCTGGGTGTACCCGTGGTGCCTTCGCTGCCCTTCCCGGACTTCGCGACCGCTGAGCTCTCCGTCGAGGACACGCTCGACGAGCTCTCCCGCGTCGGCGCGACCCAGGTCCGAGCCCTGGTCGAGTCCTTTGTCGAGGCCGTGGGACTGGCGGCGCTCGAGCACCACGCCGACG
>JAGQIY010001021.1 GCA_020430865.1 Myxococcales bacterium | reverse complement strand
TCGAGCACGCGCCATCGACGCACACCAACCCGAACGAGCAGTCGTCGGCGCGGAAGCACTCGTCGCCAAGCGCGCCCGCTTCTTGCGGTCCACCGCAAGCGGTGAACGGCGCCAGCACCGTGAAGCTGACCAAGGCGATCCAAATCGCCGAACGAGCCGCCCGAGGACGCCTCGACTCTGGAGGCTGCCCCTGTGTTCGCCGCACCATGTGTACAAAAGCTACGAGCTGACCTGGGCCGGGACAATCGCTTTTTGATCCAGGTGGGTGAAGCGAGAATCCACCGCGCTGGTTTCAAACTTCACCCAAGGACGGATTCCCTCCTCGAGTCCTACTCGTCGAGCGGGCGCTTCAGCGGCACCGCAGCCGAAACCTTGTCCAAGAGCACGGATCCTCCTGGCTTCGACCCCCTCGATCGGCATGTCCTTCAGAGTGTCCCAATCAACCTCGACTCGATCGAATGCGCGGCCTCGAGCGGTCCCGGGTGTGGGCGACTGCCCTACTCGCGAGGAACCAGACCCTCGGCCGTTCGTGTCGCCGCCGCACCAGCCGCCCACCGGTCAACGCGAATTGCATCGCGCAGGTGGCACGGTCGTTGACGAATCCAGCGCGAGATTGCTATTCGCCCATCGCGTTGAGGTATGCTCCCCGCCGCCGAACCCAGGATCTCGGCGCCGAGAAACGCGACGACGTGTGTCAGACACTGAGCACGTCGCCTGCCTGGTTCGCGGCCATCGAGGCCGTTTGGGCGCCCTCCAAACAGGTCCCGAACTGCATTCTGTTACTCAAAAGCGTTCAACTTACTCTAAGGTTCACTCTCGAAGTGCACCGACCTCCCAACGTTTCACCCCCCCTCGCCGCCTAGCGGCCGCAGGGAGGGAACCGGGAGTCAACTCTCGCGCACCCAGCGCGAGGCGCCCACAACCCACGCGCCGCCCATTGGCGCACAGCTAAGGAGTCCAGCCGCCCATGGCCGAAGAGAAGGAAAGCTCGGTTCTCTTCTCCCTCAAGGAACTGATGAGCCTCGAGGAGGATCGCATCGCCAAAGAGGAAGCGGACGCCAAAGCGCGGGAAGACGATGCCCGCCGTGCCCGCGAGGAAGCAGAACGGGCAGCCCGCGAGGCGGAGGAACAGCGCCTGCGCGAGGAAGAGGAGCGGCGGCGCCAGGAGGAGGCGCGACGACGCGAGGAGGAAGCTCGCGTCGAGGCGATGAAGCAAGCCGAGATCGAGCGCTCAAGGGCCGAGCACGAGCAGAAAGCGCGCATGGAAGCGCTGGCGGCCCAGCAGGAGCACGAGCGTCGCCTGGCGGAGCTGAACCGCGACAAGGGCAAGAAGAAGCTGAAGATCGCCGTTGGCTCGATCCTCGCGGCAATGCTGATCGGCGGTGGCGTGCTGACGTACGTCATCGTGACGAACAACCAGAAGGCCGCTGAAGAGAAGCGCCTGGCGGAAGCCGAGCGTCAGCGCATCCAGGAGCAGCTGGACAAGCTGACCAAGGACCTGCGCGACAAGGAGAAGAAAGAAGAGGAGCTGAAGGACGCCCTCAAGACTGCCAAGAGCGACGCCGAGCGCGCCGCTCTGAAGGCGCAGCTC
>JAGQIY010001020.1 GCA_020430865.1 Myxococcales bacterium | reverse complement strand
GAGCGAGCGGCAGCGCGGGCACCGGGGGCCAGGTCGCCGTCGCCTGCCCGGTCAGCCTGAGCTACGACCCTCCTGCGGGCAAGGTCATAACTCAGGTTGCGATAGCGGGCGAGTGGAACGGGTTCAGCGCAACGGCGCTGCCCATGCAGGGCCCCGACAGCGCCGGCAATTTCCATACAGATTTTTCTCTCCCCCCCGGAATCCACGGCTACAAGCTCGTCCTGGACGGCAGCGAGTGGATCCTCGATCCGGGCCAAGGCTACCGGAAGTACGTCGACCAGACCGAGAACTCGGGTCTGCGGGTCCCCGACTGTACCCGCCCGCGCTTGACGGTCCTGAGCACGAACAAGGGACAGTCCTCGTTCGAGGCGACCGTCGAGGTTCATCGCGCGCTCTCTGGGGCGCAGGTGTCGAGCGCGGACGTCAGCGTCAGGCATCGCAGCCCGAGCGGCGAGCAGTCTGCGCCGAGCACGCTGAACGGCGACACGATCCACCTCGACTTGACCGGCCTGGCGCAGGGCAAGCACACCCTGGTGCTGCATGTCCGGGACGCCGCTGGGGCCCAGAGCGAAGACCTCCTGCTCCCGTTCTGGATCGAAGCCGAGGAGTTCTCGTGGCAGGGAGCCGTCATCTACATGGCCGTCACCGACCGCTTCGAGGACGGTGACTCCAGCAACGACCCTGGCCCCACGCCGGGGGTCACGGACTCACGCGCCGACTGGAACGGCGGAGACTTCGCTGGCCTGCGTCAGCGCATCGCCGACGGCACCCTCGACGCGCTGGGCGTCCGTGCCCTGTGGCTCACGCCGTTCCAGACCAACCCGGCCGGGGCCCATGGCGCGGCTGACGGTGTGCACCAGGTCACGGGCTACCATGGCTACTGGCCGGTCGAGCCGCGCAGCGTCGAGCCACGCCTGGGTGGTGAGGCCGCGCTCAAGGCGCTGGTCAAGGAGGCTCACGCCCACGGCATTCGGGTATTGATGGACTTCGTGTTGAACCACGTGCACGAGGACCACCCCTATGTCGCGCAGCACCCCGATTGGTTCCGCACGGGATGCGTGTGCGGGACCAGCGGCTGCGACTGGACGGCCAAGCGCCTGGAGTGCCTCTTCACTGACTACCTGCCCGACGTGAACTGGACCGTGACCGAGGCCAGCGAGCAGTTCGTGAGCGACGCCCTGTGGTGGCTCGAGGAGTTCGATCTGGACGGACTGCGGGTGGACGCCGTCAAGCACGTCGAGGACGCCGCGATTCGCAACCTGGCCACGAGCGTACGTGAAACCTTCCAGGGCGCAGGCGATCGCTACTTCCTGATGGGCGAGACTGCCATGGGATGGAGCGATTGCTCCGTGGACTGCAACCGCGAGCAGTACGACACGATATCGAACTACGTCGGTCCCCACGGCCTCGACGGGCAGTTCGATTTCGTGCTCTACCACGCAGTGCCCTATCGGGTCTTTGCCTACCAGGACAAGGGGCTCCTGCACGCCGACTACTGGACGCAACAGAGCCAGCTCCAGTATCCGCAGGGAAGTATCATGACACCGTTCATCGGTAGCCATGACTCCTCTCGCTTCGTCTCCATCTCGACCTACCGAGGTCAGCAAGGCTTCGACCGCTCCGTCGCCTACAATCAGTGGAGCAACCTCCCGTCGGCCCCTCCAGATGCCGAGCCCTACGCGCGGCACCGCGTCGCGCTCGCCTGGTTGCTCACCTTGCCCGGGGCTCCACTGCTCTACTACGGCGACGAGTACGGCCAGTTCGGCGGCGCCGATCCGGACAATCGGGCGATGTGGCGCGCACCAGGCGCCCTGTCGTCGGCCGAACAGGCGACCCTGACCTTGACGCGCAAGGTCGGTCAGGCGCGCAAGGAGCTGGTCGCGCTACGTCTCGGCGACTACCGATCGCTGTACGCTAGCGAGTCGCTGCTCGTCTACGCGCGCAAGCACCTCGATCAGGTGGCGATCGTCGCGCTCTCGCTGGACCCCAACGCCACCACGACCGAGATCGGCTTACCGGTCTCCCTCGGCTCGAGCGACGGCGTGACCCTGGTCGACCGCATCGGCGGCAACGTGACCAGCGTCAACGGCGGAAAGCTCAGCATCGCCCTGCCCGGGTTTGGTGCAGCGGTGCTCGCGCCCTGATTCGTTCCTGGTGACCGAGTCGCCCACGAAAGCCGCCGCAAACCGCGGGAACTGCGCAGAAAAGCCCGCTCCGATCCCGACGGGCAAGCGCTGCTTGAAACCCTGGTCGTAGACCGGCGTACTAGGGCTCCAGCCGGAACCCATGCCGGCGCAAAGGAGTATCGATGATTCGAAGCATTTGGATGCCGGCACTGGCCCTGGGTCTGGGACTCGCGATCAGCGGGTGCGACGAGGGCCCCTCGAAGAACGCGGCCCCGGTATCCTCCTCCCTGGAACCCGCGGCGAAGCCGACCACGGCCAGCGCCTTCGAGGTCAAGAGCGACGCCTCGAAGGTCACGTTCCAGATGGACGCACCGATCGAGAAGATCTTCGGTGACGTGCCGGGTTCGGCCAGCGGTGAATTCTATGTGGATTTGCAGGACGTCACGAAGTCCACGGGACTTCTGAAGATCGACCTGGAGAAGCTCGTGGTCTACCAGCAGAAGCGCAAGGACGAGAGCCAGGAGTTCGGCGAGAAGGTCAAGAACGACACCCAGAACGAGCATGTGCTGAACTGGCTCGAGATCGGCAAGGATGCACCAGACGCCGAGAAGGCCAAGAACCGCTACATCGAGTTCAAGGTCAAGAAGGTGGAGACCGAGGGGGAGAAAAACCTGAGCAAGCTGAGCGGCGACGAGCGCAAGGTCGACTTGACGGTGACTGGCGACTTCCGCCTCCACCAACGGACGGTGGAGAAGACGGCGAAGCTGGAGATGACCGTGACGTACGCAGGCGACAAGCCGAAGTCGATCAGCATCAAGAGCAAGGAGCCGATCCCGGTCGACATGGAGAAGCACGACGTGCGGCCGCGCGAGGCTTTCGGAAAACTGGCGCAGGCCACCTTCGACACCCTGAGCAAGAAGGTGAACAAGATGCCGCAGGTCAGCCTGGAGCTCGAGGCGTCCGCCAAGTAGAGGCGCCCTCGGCTTTGCAGCACAGTCTGGGCGGTCCCACCCTGGAACCCCGTGCATCCCCTGGTCTTGGGGAACCGCGCGGCCCGGGGAGGAGGCCGCCAGGCGTCGCCGTCAGCGCTGAACGAGGCCACTCGGCGCTCGCCTCACGGCGCTTTTACGTGCAAAACTGAGGGTGGTCTGCTGCGGGACAGCGTCCGATGTAGGGCCTCTGGATCTTGGCTTGATGGAGATACTCATGCGCAACCAACTCTGGATTCCGCTCTGTTGTTTGACCCTGACCCTGGGTTGCACCGCCAAGGAACGCGAGAACGGCGTCGAGAGCGGCGGTTCCGCAGGGCAAGGCGCGAATGGAGGCACGGCTGGAAGCGGCGCAGAGGGTGGCTCTGGCGGCGCCAACGGCGGCAGCGCTGGCTCTGCCACGGGAGGCAGTGGTGCCGGCGGCGCTGGAGCCACTGGAGGTTCGGGCGCCAGCGGAGGTTCGGGCGCAGCGGCCGGAACCGGAGGCACCGGGGGCACTGGCGGCAACGGACTGAAATGTACCCCGGGGCCGGTCACCGAGCTGACCACGGACACCTCACGTCCTGCCTTGAACGATGAGCCGGACATCGCCGTGACCCGCTGCGGCGAAGATGGTTGGCTCGCCATGCAAACCGGCATGGGCATCGACATCTTCCGCATTCGCTTCGGACAGGATGGGAACCCCATCGCAGGAAGCTGGTTTCTCGACTTCCCGGACTCGCACGTCCATGGCCTGAGCTGCGACGTCAACAACCTGCGCATCCTCACCCAGAACGCGAACGGCGCGAACGAGATCCTGCTCCCGTTCGCAGGTCAGGACCTGACCACGCCGCTGATGCCGACGGCGGCGGGGGTCACGATTCCGAACAGCTGTGTGGGCAACATCCGCGGGTTCTTGCCGTCGTACAACGGCGGGCTGCACTGGATGATCGAGTGTCAGCCCGACGCGAGCAAGACGACCATCTCCGCCGGTCCACCGATCGTCGACTTCGTGAATGGCCCACCCAGCGAGTCGCTCTCGCTCGCAGCCTACGCCTACGCCGGTGGTATCCACGTGGGCATGAACGAAAAGGGCGAGGGTTGGGCGGGTGCTACCGCGGCGCAGCTCGGGACGCTGCAGAAGATCGCCTTCGAGGACCCCGCCGCACGCCCAACGGGCCTGGCGACGATCACGGCGAATAGTCAGGGCTTCTTCGTGATGGGGCTGACCACGAGCCCGCCACCGAATCTCCTGCCGGGCAGGCTCTTCACCGGTCAGATCCCGCCGTCCAAGATCAACGAAATCTTCGTAGGGGGGCAGCTCCCGCCCACCGTCGCGTACCGCCGGGAGATCACGAGCACCGACGAGATCGGCCCGACGAGCCAGCTGAGTCAGGGCTCGAACACGGTCGTGTTCTCCACCATCAACCTGTCCGGCGATGTGCTGATCTCGATCTTGGGGAGCGATGGAAAGATCATCGACTGGGCCGACACCATCTACCAGCCGAGCAATGTCACCGTTCGCCGCACCTACGCGCTCACCAACGGCCCCGGGAACGGCAACATAGTCGCCTGGGCGGAGTACGACGCAAACAACAAGTATCGAGCGTACGTGCGAAGCATGCTGTGCTTCTGAGAGCACGGCCCCCGACCTGCCGCGGGCGCTGATCGGGGTGAATCGCGCCTCTCAGCGCCTCACTCGCTCCCTGCGCACCCGCAGCACGAGGCGCTTCCCGCGGCGCTCGAGCTCCAGGACGACGTCTCCGCGCACCGGCCCGCTCATGCGCCGCCGGGCGTCCGTCATGCCGGTCACATCGACGGCGTCGACCGCCAGGATCCGATCACCAGGCAACAGGCCGGCGCGCTCCGCTTCGCTGCCCGGCGCGACGTGTACCAGCACCACCTCGACGCCGGCGTCGACGTCATTCTCGCCTAGCGTCACCGCCACCGAGCCGCTCGCTGCGGGCTCCGTGTCGCTCACCGGCAGGTTCAGCACGATGTGCACGCCTCGAGTGACGTCGCCTTCGTCCACCTCGGCCTTGATCTGACCGCGGCCGACCTCGGCCGCATAGGCCTCGAGCAACACGGGGCCTGCGCTCAGGCCGCGCAACCTGAAGTGACCCTTCGCGTCGGTGACCGCGACTCCAGGCGGCAGGGCACCAACCGGCAGGAATGCAGGCGCGACATCGACCGCAACCCGCGCGCCTGCGACCGGCTCACCGTCGGTGTCCACCACCTCACCCTCGACGTCGCCAGGAGCGCTGAGGTCCACCGCGGAAAGCTCGAAGGGACGATCGTCCCGATCCGTGCGCTCGATGGTCACGCTGCGCTCCACGCGTGCGAACTCAGGATGACTGACCACCAGACGCCCGGGTCCCGGAGTCACATTTTCCATAAGGAATTTTCCTTCAGAGTCCGTGATGGCTCCCTTCTGATCACCGCCGCTGATCAAGAGCACGTTGGCTCCCTCCACGAAGCGCCGACCGCGCACCGCCGTCACCTGGCCCACGACGCTCACCGCCGTGTCCAGGCTCACGGTGTATTCCTCCGGCGCCGTCTGCAGCTGGACCTGCGCTCTAGCGAAGCCCGGCGCGGTGACGACGATCTCGAGTGGCAGCCCCCGAGCGTCTTCCACCGTCACTTCGCCTCGCTCGTCACTGAAGAACGTCGCGCGCAACGGCTCCGCGGGATCCAGGCTGAGGACACTGACCTGCGCCATCCCGACGGGCTCTCCGCGTCCGGTCTCCACGCGCACGAGCACTGGGTCGCGCTCCTCTGGCAGGGTGATCTCGATCTCCTTTCTCTCCCCTTCGGGGACCTCGATCACCTGCTTGATGACTACCCGATCGAAGTCCTCTGGACGGTAGACGTTGAGCAACACCTGCTCCGGCACCGCGGCGAACGCGAACGTCCCGTCGCTGGCGGTGACCGTCGTGCGCTCCAGCGTGCCTTCCAGCGCCATGATGTCGACGCGCGCACCGCTGACGCCGAAGCCAGCCTTGTCGACCAGCTTGCCCTCCAGTGTGCCCCCTGCCTTGAGCACCACCTCCACCTCGGCTTCCCCCCCCGGCCCGAGGGTCACCACGTCACTGATGCCCTCGACGTAAGCCGGGTGCCGGACCAACGCCCGCACGCGCCCCGGAGTGACCGGGTGCGCCCTGAAGCGACCGTCCAGGCCGGTCACCCAGGGCACGTAGTCAGCCTCCCGGCCCTGGTCAGACGCCGGCATCTGCATCCCCACGGAACCGGACGACCAGTCCTTGGGGATTGGCGGAATCGGCCCAGGCATCACACCGAGCTCCCCAGCGGGTATCAGCGGGCTGGGTCCCGCCAGCGCCCAGGCGAAATGCGCATCGCGAAACGCCGTCAGCTGAGGTGTCTCGGCCACGGGCATGCCGTCGATGTCCGTGCCGATGATCTCGATGGACGCACCATCCACGGGGTTGTCGTTCGTGTCCTTGACCAGCCCGATGAGCGTCGCCCCCTTCAGCAGCGTGACCTTGACCGGTCCATCGAGCTTCTCGGGCACTGCCACGCCGCCACGCGCGACATAGCCGGTCGCCCTGGCGGAGACGCTGGCGGGCCCAGGCGCGATCGGTCCGAGGCTGACCGCGCCATCACTCCCGGTCGTGCCTTGGAGAGGAAACGAAGACAGGCCGTACTCGGTGAGCACAACGTCGGCACCCTGGACCAGCTCGCTGTCGGCCTCGCTACCCCCGCTCACCACCACCTGCACCATGCGCCCGGGGAGCAACTGCAGCGTTACCTCCGAGTGTTCGCCCTTGGTGATCTGGTGGCCGATCAAGGTGTGACTGACCGCGCTGCCTTTCTCCGCACGGATATCGTAGGAACCGGAGAGCAAGCCACCGATCCGCGTGACTCCCATGCCGTCCGTGCGGGTGCGGCGCGCTGGCCACAACCCAGAGCCAGAGATCAGCACGTCCGCGCCCTGCGCCGGTCCACCGCCGACGTCCACCACCTTCACGCTCAGGGACGCCAAGCGCCTCAGGGTCAAGCTGACGTCACCCGTGACTCCGGACTGCGTCTGAGACTCGTAGCCCCGCGCGGAGGCCTTCACGGTCCAGGGCGGCCGACCGAGGCGCTCGAAGCGCACCACGCCGCTGGCGTCGCTCAGCCCGCCGTGGGGCAGCGGGTCCCCGCCCGTCGCGAGCACCGTCGCGTCGGCGAGCGAATTCCCCGCTTCGTCCTGCACCCGCACACGCAGCTCATGAGCTGGCTCGAGCACGACGCGCGCCCTGCGCACGTCCTCGGGAGCCTCCAGCCCCTCGACCACCAGCTGCGCGCTGCTCCGCGCGAAGCCGTCGGCGCTCACCAGCACCCAGCTAACTCCGCGCGGTAACGATTCAAGGGACAGCCGCCCTTGCTCGTCCGTGATCCCCTGACCCGAGGCGTAGTAACGATCGCCGAGCCGCAAGAACAGCCTGACCACCGCACCAGCGACTGGCGGGGCCGAGCTGCAGTCCGCTGGCCCGGCGTCGGCCCCCGCATCTCCCTCGGACACGCAGCCTCGCCCGTCCACCGCCTCCACCACCAGGCGCCCATCTCGCTCTTCCATCGGGGTTGGGGGTGAGGGCGCGCTCGGTCCCGACACAACCGGCGGCAGCAGGCGTGTGTCCATCAGGCCAGCGAGGAACAGCAAGCACACGATCGCCCCGAGCCAGTACGCCCAGCGCAGAAAGCGCCGATCCTGGTCAGCGTGCTGGTTCGAGGTCTGGGAACCTCGAGGCTCCGAGCTCGGCTGTCCCTTGGGTTCGCTCAACCCGACGACGATACTCCCGGAGCGACGCCGGACCAGCGTTTGCCGCAGAACCCGGTGCGAAGTAACCTGCTTGGGTGGTGAAGTGGGTCCGCTCAGCGCCGAATCACGCCCGTCGAGGACCCCTGACGTGGCTGGCGGCGTTCGCGGGTGCGCTCGCGGCAGGCGCGCTGATGCCCACGGGTTGCAGCTCCGAGGACCGCGCTCCGCCCCCAGCGAGCACTCAGAGACCCATCGACGACGCTGGTTTCATCGACACCGGCAATGACGACCCCCCGCCCCTGGACGCCTCTGGGCTGTGTGGCAATGAGCTCATCCCCATCGTCGACGACCGCCCAAACCTGTACTTCGTCGTCGACCACTCTGGGAGCATGAATCAGGAAGTCGCCGGACGTACCCTCGCGGAAGCGACCCACGACGCAATCCGCGACGTCCTGCAGCTCGTGGGACCTCACGTGCGCTACGGCGCCGCTGTCTTCCCGAACCCTGCCATCGGAGAGTGCGCGGCGGGCGCCGAGGTCTACCGGCTGCGCGCCGGAGAACCCGCTCCGGAGGGTGGTGGTTCGAGCGCCACGCTGCGCGGCCTGCTGAACGCTCTCGACGACGCGCCGGTGCGTGGCGGCACCCCGGTGTCCACCACGTTCGAGGTGCTGGAGTCGTCCTTGCTCGATCAAGACCGCCGCACCTACGTGATCCTGGCAACCGACGGCGGCCCCAACTGCAACCCCAAGCAGGCTTGCACCGCCGCGGACTGCCAGCTGAACATCGAAGGCGCGACGGTTGGCGGCTTCGAGTGCGACGCACACCTCAACTGCTGCGATCCAGGTTTCGCGCTGGGCGCGCAGCTCAACTGCCTGGATCGCGATCCCTCGGTGGCGCGGGTCGCCGCGCTGCGCGCCAGCGGCGTGGACACCTTCGTGATCGGGATGGTGGGCAGCGAACCGTACCAGGCCACCCTGAACCAGCTGGCCGTCGCCGGCGGGCGCTCGCGCGCGGCCAATCCTCGCTACTACCCCGCGGACTCCCCTCAGGCGCTGAGCGACGCGCTGATCGAGATCGGCCTCGCGGTCGCGATCAGCTGCACCGTCGAACTCGATCAGAAGCCGCCGGAACCGAACAAGGTGAACGTCTACTTCGACACGGAGTTGATTCCCAACGACGACAGCGACGGCTGGCGCTGGGTGGACGACACGCACATCGAGCTGGTCGGCTCCCGCTGCGTGGAGCTGCAGAGCGCCAAGGTCGATCAGGTGCAGATCGTCTCAGGCTGCCCGACGGAGCTGAAGTGAGTGTAGAGTGGGACCCCGTGGACCCAGAGCTGGCAGCGCTGCGAGACGCCATCGATGGCCTGGATCGTCAAATCCTGGAGCTCGTCGCCAGGCGCGTCGAGGTGGTGCTGCAGGTGGGCGACTACAAGCGCGCTCGGAACCTGAGAGTCTACGATCCGGCGCGCGAGCGCGACGTGCTGGACAAGCTGTGCGCGGCCTGTCGTGAGCCACTCACGCGCGAGACCGTCCGCCGCATCTTCGAGCGCCTGATCGACGAGAGCCGGCGCCTGGAGCAGCTACACGTCAGCGACCCGAAGTAGGCACGAGCTCGTGGACGATGAGAGGGCGCAGAATGCTGCCGTCGAGCCCGGTGTCCGTCGGCGCCAGGACGCACCTCAGCTCGCGCATCGCCTCGAAGCTGACGTGACCTCGCCCAGGGTCGCCGATCAGAACCCGCACACCGCGCGCCGCTTGTCGCCTCAGCCACGACAGCACCCGCTTCGCGAGCGAAGATTCGTAGAGCACGTCGCCAACCAGGATCAGCTGCTGCTCGACGTCTCGGTCGATCAGATCCTCGAGACGCACCTCCACATCTCCCGGTGAGCGTGTGGAGTCGAGCTCGAGGTTCAGCTCCAGGGCGATCTTCGCCCAGGGGTCGAGCTCGCTCAGCACGACGCGCCGGGCGCCAGCCCGTAGCGCGGCCAGGCTGGCCACCCCACCTCCACCGCCGAAATCCAGGACCTCGAGGCCGGCGACCAGCGCGGGTGCGTCCAGGATGGCGCGAGCAAGCGCCTGACCACCGGGCCACGCGAAGGCCCAGTACGGCTCCGGGCAGCCCCAGGCGAGCAGCTCTGCCTCCGAGGCTCGCCACAGCGGCGTTCCCGGGGTGGCCAACAGCATCGGCAGCTCGGGACAGGTGTGAGGCGCGCTGAGCTGCGTCAGCTCGCGGATCCGCGCGGCAATCTCTGTTGTGGACCCGCGCGCCACGGAGCCTCAGTGAAGCGTGTGCCAGGAGCCTTCGTGGCGCACCTTCGGCACGCCGCGCTCGCTGGGAGGTGCCATCTCACCGCTGGGACGCTCCTCCACGTCGTCGATATCCGGCTCCGCGCCCATCTCTCGTAGCGCGATGCTCGACTCCGCGCCGGGCACCACGATGTGCACCCGCACGGCGCTCTGAGCCAGAGCGCGTCGGCGATCCTCCTCCGCCTCCTCACGCTCCCAGCGCGCCAGCGTCTCGAAATGATGCTTGCGCCGCCGGCGCCAGGCGAGGCCGAACAGGACCAGCGCGCCAGCCCACACGAAGCCGCCACTGAACAGCACCGGCCAGAAGGTGTAGCGCTTGGCGGCATCGGCCCGCCACTCGTACTCCAGCTGGCCCAGGCTCGTGCCGAATGCGTCGTTGAACGCGGCCTCGAAGGGCTGCCCTGCCTCTCCAGCCTTTGGCCGCACCCGCTCCAGCAGGCTGCTGAAGCGCTCGGAGTCCTGTCTGCGCAACAGATAGCGCACGATATCTGCGCTCTGCGCGTAGGCCACTGCGGCCTTGTCAGAATCCGCAGGGAAACCAGCGTCGATGCGAGACAGCGGGATCAGACCGTTCCCCACCGTCGCCATCCACAGCGTCTGCAAGCGGGCGAGGCTGCTCTCACCAGAGACATGTACGGCGAAGCCCTCGTTGAACCAGCGCGGTACGTGGGCGCCGCCCACCGCGTCGTACAGCGCGACATGGGCGAGCTCATGGCGGAACACCTCCTCCAGCACGTGGGGCTGTCCTGGGTGCACGGGATCGATGGTCAGCAGCACCAGTCCGATGGATGAGTAGGCGACTCCCGATGCGTAGGCTGGCGGTGGGTAACCCTCCGGGGCGAGCGACGCCATCTCTCCAGGAGACCGCGCGACGATCACCCAGACCGGCGGAGACGACTTCTTCTCGTCGGCGAGCAGCACCGGTCTGCCGAGAGCGCTCGCCAGGACCTTGCGGAAACTATCCGCCTCGGCGATCAGCGGCTGGACCTTGTCCCGCATCGCCACCGGGTAGGCGATGGTTAGCCAGCCACCTTGGTAGCTCGTGAAGCCCGTTGGCACCTTGCGCGCCGCGACCAATTCTGGCGGGACCTGGGGCGCGTCGTGGGGTGGCGTGTACACCGCCTTCGGCGCGCCAGCTTCAGGCGCAGCGACGACGCTGCTCACCCCCAAACCAAGCGAGAGCAGCAACGCGAGAGCCATCAGCCATCGCAGCCAGGCGCGACCGAACCACGCCGAGCGGCGAGCCGGTGGACGCAGAGCCGAAGCAACGCTCGATGTGGGGTGCGAAGGTGCGACGCGCACAGATGACAAAAGTTAAGTTTGCCACTGCCCCTCGTCAACGCGACCCACGTCACTCTTGGGTGGCGCCAGGCGCGGGGACCTCACGGCGTCCTGGCTCGCGGACCAGGGGGTGAGGCGCTCCTCGAGCCCGGCTGGGTCCCACGTCGGGCGCCGTCCGGGAGCAGCGCTGGGGCGAAACGCGAGTCGCTTGTTCAGCTTTTCAGCGCATGACGCGCTGCAACTTCAGCAAGGGCAGCCAGCGCCTCGCGCGTCAGCCCCAGAGCCATCCGGCACCCAGGCTGACTGGAGCCTGCTGCTGCAGCGTCTCGAGGAGCGTGCTGGAGCGCAGCAGCACGCCGCTCAGCACGCTGAGCAGCAAGCACACCGCGACACCGATCCGCGCCAAGGTGCCGCTGACCTTCGGCAACCCGAGCCAGCACAGCGCACTGGCGCCGCCAAACAGCACCGCCCCGGCCAGCAGGGAGCCCTTGCCCGCGCCGAGCAGCGGCAGCGCAGCATACAGCACCCCGAGGACACCAGCGGCGGCCAGGAGCTTCAGCGCGAGCCCCGCACGTTTCCCCGCGGCAGAATCTCGAGCCGCGAAGGCGCCCAGGCGTCCCACCACCGCCAGCACTCCGACCACGGCGATCAACGCCATACCAGCGAACGTCGCAGCGCCGAGGGGGCGGTGGTGCGTGCCAGTCTTGAGCAACTTCAGCAGCATGCTCAGCACCGGAGCGCTCAGACCCAGCGTCGCCCACAACACCAGCAGCTGCCGTCGTCCCGTCGCACCCCGACCAAGTTGAATCCGCAGGGCAATGCAAAACGGGAGCAGCAAGAGCGCGGCGCCCCCCGCCAGCGCCAGCCAGGCCAGGGGAAGGGAGGCTCCAGCGGCGCTCGCCTTGAGCGCGCCGGGCACGGCACCGAGCAAGCTCGCGATCAGGGCCGCCCAGGCGGCGGTGCCCAGGAGCTCGAGGGTTGCGGAGCCCTCGTTGTCGGCGGGTGCGATTGTGTGGCTTGCTTCGTGGGTCACGACCTATGCTTTAGTCTAGCCCCGTCGCGCCGGGCTACCTAGTGAGTGGGACAAATCGCCCGCCGGACAGGCCACGGGTGGAAACCTCGGAAACGCCGGGAACGAGGCGACAGCAGGCGGCGGCTTCCGCGCCCAGAATCCGACTAGCTGTGTGGCTGGCCGCATCCAGGAGGCGCCTGGAGCGCGGTCTCCGCGGCGCGGCGTGCGGCCTTGGCAACCTCGGGCTTGAAGAACGGCTCCAGACGCTCTCTCAGGTCCGCTGGGTGCAAGCGCGCCAGCGAGACCAGCGCAGCGGCTGCGACCGGTCGTAGCTCGGGGTCGGAGTACGGGTTCGCGAGCTTCACCGCGAACGACTCGAGGAGATCCAGCTGGTCCTTGGCGCACATGCGCCCGAGCGCCAGCGCGGCCGCAGCTCGCACCTCGGGGCGCTCGTCGCGGTCGTCGAGCCGTCCGGCGACGCCCTTCTCGTAGCGCAGCGCCCCACGGGCCCCCAGCGCCAGCACTACCGGTCGGCGCACGTGTGCCGACTCGTCCTCCAGCGCCGCCGCCAGAGCGGCGTCGACACGCCCAGACTTCGGCAGCTGTCCGAGGCTACGGGCGGCCGTCGCTCGCACCAGCGGCCAGCGATCATCACCCAGGCGCCCGATGAGCGCGCGCTCCGCGAAGCCGGCTCGCGGACCGGTCAACACCGACGCCGCCGCTTCTCGCACACGTACCTCGGGATCCCCAAGGGCGGCGAGCAGCTCGCGCTGGAAGAGCTCCGGCGCGTCGATACTCCGGGCCGCTTCCGCCCGGATATGTTTGTTCGGGTCGCTTGCCAGCCACGTCGCGAGCTTGCGCTTGGCCTCGGGGGAGGTCCTGGCGAGCTCCGCGAGGGAGCCCAGCAGGAGATAGCGGGTGCGAAAGCCTGGTCGCTCGGCGAGCAGGTCGTTGACGCTCCTCACCGCGGTGGGGTGTTGGTCGAGCTGACCACCCAGCGCGCGCAGCAGATCGATGCGTGCGTTCTGGGGCAGCGCGGAGCCGAGCTGCTTGCTCACCGCTGCACGCGCCTCGGCGTGGCTCGCGGCAACCGCGAGCGCCGATCGAAACACCTCGCGCAGCTTGCTGTTCCGCAGCTGTGCCTTGCGCTGCTTCCGGTAGCTCACGATGCCGGCCTTGGTCCGTGGCGCTGGCGGTGGCGCCGCCGCCCCCGGCGCGAGCTGAACCAGCCGCCTCACCAGCGCGTCGACAGCGTCCGCAGGGGCCACACTGGCGAGCACCTGGGCGGCACGTTCAGCAGCTGGCCCGTCGAGCGCCGCGCTCAAGGGCACCACGGCGGCCTCACCACAGCGTCCGATCCGCGTTTCCGCGTGAATACGCTGGGCCTCCTGCTCCGACAGCAGCGCCTCGACGTAGACAGGCGCGGAGTCCCTGCACGGCGCGTGGTCGATGACGTCGAGGGCCACCCTTCGGCCCCCAGCGTCGAGGTCCTTGAAGCGCTCCCTGACGGCGGCGAAGGCCGGCGCCCCGAGGCCACGCAGCACCGCCCCGGCGGCCTCCGCGCGTTCGCCTCCGCCGGCCAGGGCGCCGACGAGTCCCTCCAGGTTCTCGGGGTCGAAGTCACTCACGGCCGCCAGCTCCGCGAAGCTGACCTGTGTCGCCTTGCTCTCATCGTAGGCGTCATCGGTGACGAGCGCCACGCAGTCGGTCTGAACGGCGTCCTTTAGTTCCACACGGTAACGTCTTCCGGGAAACTTCCAGGCGTCCTCGGGCATCTCCACCTTGAACAGCTGCTTGGTCAACGCGAGGAAGAACGTCTTGGGCGCGCTGCCCTGAGTCAACTCGCGCGTCGGAGGACGGATCACGAACTCGAAGGCTCGCAGAGGCACCTCGGGCGGCGCGAGCATCAGCGCGAACTCACCTCGCCCCGACCCTCCACGGTTCTCGGCCCAGGTGGTCTCCAGATCGCCGTCGGTCAGCGCGCTCGGGTTGCCCACGGCGCTGCTCGCGGAGACCGCCCTGAGCAAGCTGGGGCCCGGCTTGGCGTCGCTGTCGACCACGCTGGCCGTCAGCGCCTCCGCGGATGCCCGCTCCTCAGGGGTCAGCCGCTGGACCTTCGCCGCGTGGAGCTTCATGTCTCTGGGCAGCAAGAGCCTTGGCGAGAGGACCGCTGGTCGCCCACACAGCGACATGCTCTCGAGCATCTCCCCGACGACCACGCGCCGAGAGCCATCACTCGTCGCTTCCGAGACGTTCACGACGGGCCCGGAGCGCTCGCCCTCGGCGCCCTGTACGGGTCCGGTCTCGCCGGCGAACACCACGATCAGCTTTCCGCCACGTTGTCCGATCAACGCCTCCCAGGCGCGGCCCGGTCCTCGGGGAACCTCTACGTGCACGACGTGCGCGTTCTTTCCGAGCGGAACTATGGTGAGGCGAGTCTTGTCCTTCGCCGCGCGGAGGTCAGTCGGCAACCCGAGGCTCTGGCCCGAGCTCAGATCGCAGGGGTCGCGGCGACACAGTCGTCCCTTGAGGTCACCCGACGCATCGAAGCCGACGACGAGCTGCGCGCCGCCAGGCGGCGCGGGTGCCACGGCGTTCGCCGCGAGCGCGGCCGTCGAGGAAAGCCAGGAGAGGACCAGCGCCGCCACGGCGGGCGCTCGTTGAGGGCGAGGTTTCACGCCCTTCGCCTAGCCAGGCGCTGCACCCAGCGCAAGCGCGGCAAAGCACGAGCCGACTTCCAGCCCCCGTCGACGAGCGTCGTCTCTCACCCCCGAAACCCAAAAAATCCGGATCCCGCCCGCCCGCACCCTCATACGGGCGGGCAGAATCCGACCACATTCGCACCGCTCGCCTCGGGGCCCCTCAGCCCCGGCGACGTCCAACTCGAGCCGTCACGCGGCGATCGATCTTCGAATGTGGCTCCCCTTTTCTTCTGTTGCCCCATTCAGTGCCGGTGGCACTGAATGAATCCTGTCCGGCGAGGCCGGCACGAATCTTCGCTCTACAGCGCTCAGAAGTCCTGATCGCGCCCCGTCGGACCATCGGGCTGCGCGAGCTTTCGGCTCCACAGGAACGCGTCCTTGCGCTCGCCATGCTGCAGCAGGTGCCCCTGCAGGAAGCCGCTGCGCTTGAAGCCATTGATCAGGAACGCCGCACCCAGATCATGATCGTCGATCGCCGTGAGCGCGAAGGCACTGACCACGTCCTGAGCGAGCAGGCGATCGCAGACCTCGCCGATGGCGCCGGTGGTGAGCAGCGTCTCCTTCTCGGTGCGCGGCGCCTGGACGAGCTCGATGAAGGCGTTCGAGTAGCACGGCTGGCTCTCGACGCTGACCAGCAACGAAAAGCCACCCCGGGCCGTGCACATGAACGACTGGCGCTCCACGTCGCGCCCGAACGGCTCGAGGTGAGAGAGTACGCGATCTCCGCGCTCCGCGGACGCCAGGCAACGAGCGACGTCTGCATCTCGGCCGAGCTGCACTCGGACGGGTGGCGACGGCAACCCCTCGCGCTCCTTGGCTAATTTCCGCGTGGCTTGATAGTGCGCCGCGTTCGCGCCAGTGGCCACGGCCGCTGCGTAGTCCAGGTAGACCGGGCGAGCGCCCGACTCATCCGGGCTCTCTGGG
>JAGQIY010000008.1 GCA_020430865.1 Myxococcales bacterium | reverse complement strand
GACGTCGCGGAAGTGGTCTGGCAGGCCGCCAACGATTCCTCGGATCAGCTTGGATACCCCGCCGGACCCGACGCCGTGGCCCTGGCTCTACATCGCTTTCCGCGCGGCTAATCCTGGAGAGAGAAACCGGCGTGAACGTCGTCTCCCACACGGTCCATGGTCTACGGTCCGCCTTGCGTCGCGCTCGCCAGCTCGGCCAGCAGCAGCGAGCGGCGCGACTGAGTCGCGTCTCAACGCGCCTGGCGGCGGAACTGCTCCGGTGTGCAGCCGGCGCGGGCGCGAAACAGGCTCCGCAGGGCCGTTTCGCCTAGCCCGACCTGGTGCGCCACCGCGCTCAGCTTGTCGTCGCCAGCGACCAGCAAGCGACTCGCGTGTTGGAAGCGCGCCTCCCGTAGCTCGAGCGCGAAGCTCGAGCCGGACGCCGATAGGTCTCGCTGCAAGGTTCGCGGAGAAACGCCGAGAGCCCCTGCGACGCGACGCAGGCTCATGCCCGCGCAATCGCGCAGGAGCATCGCACGCAGACGATACAGGATCGCGGAACTACCCTGGGCCTGCGCAGCCAGCGCCAGTACCTCCGCACACACCGCACGTCCCCCCTCCCCCCCGACCAAGTCGAAGGCGACGAAGGGATCGTTGACGACTCGAAACGCGTGGGTACGGCCCACCATCGGGAGGATCCCGCTCAGGGTGAAGCCGGTCAGCCCGTCGTCGACCACGCCGATCTGCTCGCGCACGCGGGCGCGCAGATCCCCAAGCCGCTGCCTCGACCAGCTCACCAAGTACTCGAGCGCGGCGGAGTCGACGCCGGTGATCCCGCGCCCGTCGAGTACGACGTTCACGCGCTCCGCCAGCGTCGGCGCCCACACGCCCTCGAAGGCGGCGACGATGGCTCGAGTCTGAACGATGTCGGGCGCCCCCCAGGCGAGCGCGCCCACGAGCTCCGGGGTTGCACTCCAGATCAGACACGTTTCCGTGCAGAGAAAGCTCTCCAAAGGGTTCGCGACGAAGGCCTCGGGGGACGCTGCCGGACGCATCGAGTTCGAGCATAGGTCATGGCGTCGATGCGCGGTCGTTTGGCGCGCACTCGCGTTCGCCCAGACTGGAGACTTGCGCCGTGACTCGTAGAGTCGCGCCCATGAAACCCTCACGAATCCTCGCCGTCCTTCCATTGCTCCTCCTGCTCGGCTGTCAGCGCAAAGTATGTGACGAATCCGTAGTAGGTCAGTCGCCCCGCCTCGAAGAGCCGACGGCGTTCTGGAAGGCTCACCCGGAGCTGCTCCCAGACCACGTGGTCACCTGCACCGGCGACTCGAAGCCCAAGGTGGAGAACCTGAACGTCGACTTCGATCCGGAGCCCCAAGCGCCAGTCGCAGAGATCATCAAGCGCCTAGAGGCAGCGAAGTGGACGCGGACCGAGCAGAAAGAATCCGCCATGGGCCACGAGCTTCAGTTCCGCAAGGATAACCAGCGCATCGTGGTATCGACGATCACCGGGCACAAGCGCACCCACGCCATGTTCACCTGGGAAGAGCTGCCCGCAGGCTCCGAGGCACCCTAGGCCCCGAGACGCTCGCGCGTCACGCGCTCGAGATCCGCGTCCAGGCCCCTTGACTCGTACAGGTAGCAGAGGTGATCCCAGATGAACTCATCGTTCAGGGGCCAGGACTGCGGGAGATGGAAGCAGCTGGCCGCGGCGCTCACCGCCTCCGCTTCGATGCTCAATGGCCCCTGCGAGATGGCGAGCGCCGAGCGGAGATCGGCCTCGGCGCCTTGAAGATCCCCCGTCTCCGCCCTTGCCCAAGCAGAAGCCATCCAGAGATCTTTCACCTCGGGGAAACGCTCCTGTAGGCGTTGGAGGCGCGGTAGCGCCGCGGCTTGGGTCTCCCGATCGTAGGAACGGTGTGCGCCGAGGGCTGCCATGAATGCCTCGATCTCGAGCGCTCCCGGTCGATCGCCGACCTGCTCGAGCAGCGCCTCGAGGCCGCGGCTCAGCGGCCCGAACTCTGCCACGCGCCTCCACGCTCGACCGAGCAGCGGCGCCCAAGGCGGACCGAGCTCCGGCCACTCCTGGCACAGCTCTCCCAGCACCACGGCAGCACGTGGCTCCTCCGTCCCGCCATACCAAACCGCGCTCCAGATCGTCGCCTCACGGATACATTCGAGACCGCGATAGGCGAGCGCCATTGCACCGAACACCTCGAGCGGGGGCCAAGGCTCCTCATCGAAGCAGGCCTCCACCGCCGCGATCGCATCCTCCCAGCGTCCCGCGTCGATCAACGCCGGGAGCAACTCCGCCAAGGCTTGGTCATAGCTCATGCGCTCGCCTCGCTTCGAAGCAGACCCCAAAGCGGCCGGAAAGTCGCGCACTTTGTGGGCGATCCAGTCGACCGGAACGTGCGCCGGAGTACTGGGTCGAAGCGCCTCAGCTCGACTGCGCGGGACAATCGACCGCCCCCCGCCGACATTCCTAGGCCGATGAGCGGAACCCGCGTAGGTTCCGCCTCGATGAGTGAAAGCTATGGGTTCGTCGGGCGGGTCACGTTGCCCAAGAGCAAGTTCAAGACCTACCGCGAGACGGAGATCGACCCCACGACCCTGGAGGACTGGCTGGACGACTGGATCCCCGACGATCCCGAGGATGCCGACTACAGCCTGACCGCGGAGGACGTGTTCTCCGAGTGCACCGAGCTCGAGGTCAGCTGGCGGCCCGACGGCTTCGATTTCAAGGGCGTGGCGGACAGCGACTCCGACACCTGGCTCACCCATCGCATCACGCTGGTGGCCATCGTGCGCATGGCATCGGAGTTCGGCGGTTCAGGCGAGCTGATCGTCGCCGACGCGGGCGGCGGTGACGAAGAAGCCTGGCTCGCCACCGCGTCTCCCGACGGAAGCAATGATTTCACGCAGCTCGACGGCGAAGAAGCCGAAGAGGCGCTACACACCATCAGCGACCTCGAGTAGAACGGCACATCCACTGCTCGACGCCCGGGGGCTCCAGCGGTTTCATGACGCCCAAGCGGGCGTTCTCGAAGCGCCCGAAACGGCCTCGAGCCGTCAAGGTCACCTCGGCTGGCAGGCGCCCGCCGCGCAGAGCTCGTTCGCGGCGCAAGTTCGGATCGTCGATGAAGACCTCCCGTCGCCCGCGCACTGCATCAGCGTTTGCCCCTCGCAGTAGGTCTTGGTTGGCTGACACTTCAACGCTCGGCAGGCTCCCTGGAAGCACCACAGGCCCTCGGTGGTGCAGTTGGTCGTGATCATGAGCGACTTCCCGGTGTCGTCGCACCTCACCACCTTCTCGTACGTCGCATCGCACTCGAACGCACCCGGCGAGCAGATCGGCTGACCGCCACACCCCGCGCTGCCGCACTCGCTGCAGTATCCCTGCGCGTGGTCACACAGCAACCCGAGGGGGGTGCAGTCCTTGTCCGAGTCACAGCTCGGTCGGCAACTGCCGCCCACGCACAGCTGGGCGTCGGGGCAATCCGAGCTCCCCACGCACTCGGCGCAGCGCCCTCGGGCCGTGTCACACACCTGCCCCTGGGGGCAATCCAGCGAGTTGGCACACGGCACGAAGGGCACACAGCGATTCAGCTTACAGTCGTTGTTTTGGGGACAGTCGGCGACTTGCACGCACTGCACGCAGAGCTGACTCGATGCATCGCAGATCTGTCGATTGTCCCCCTCACCCACGCAATCCAGGCTGGTCTCGCAGGACGCAGGGGAGCTGCAGGTGGAGTCCGAGCACAGCATCCCCGCCGGGCAGTCCGCTTGGACGATGCACTCGACGCATCGTTGACCCGCCGGATCGCACCTGAGGTCCTCTTCACAGTCCGCGCTGGTGCTGCACGAGGAGGCTCCCAGCCCCCCGCGATCGGCGCCACCGCAGGCGACTGCAATCCCCAGCGGAAGAGCGACGACGACGGCTGTTCTTCCAAGCATCCTGAACATCCCCGCGAGTAAAGCACACCCTCGCGCGGTCTCGGCCACGAAAGCGGCGACCGCCGCACCAGCAAGCACACGACCCTACGGATCCACACACGCGCACCCCCTCTCCCCCAGCGAAGCAGCGACGGAGACGCAGCGGGGCCTAGTGCCAATGCCTGGATCCCCACGGAATTCCAGAAACCCTCGCCGAGTCCGATCATTGCCACGAGAGAATACGGGCAGCCGGCGATCTTGCCCCGCCAGGCCCTGAGCAGCGCAGCGCCCGCGTCTCCGAAACCTGAGCAACGCCGCGAATGAGTCTGGTTTTTCGCCCCTTTCTCGAGCCATCGACGCGAGCTGACGAGACCACGTCCAGTCCCTAGATTCCGCTTCGAAAAATGAAAGGCGGACACGTGCAACCAACGACTGAACAGACGCTTTGGCTCCTCAAGGTTCTTCAACCGGAGCGGACTCTGGGCTCACTCCCGGGCGCCTCCGCCCTCTCCGAGCCGGTCCGCGCCGCTCTGCTTGGCCTACCCACCGACACATACGCCACCGAGCAGTCGAGAATGCTGGAAGGTGCGAAGCAAGCGGCGCGCGAGCTACTGTCCGAGTCGGGCGTGGCCACGCTGGTCGATCGACTGCCTGTGAAGGAGGGCATGCGGATCACCGTTTTCGGCGATAGCCACACGTCGGATCCACAGTCTTGGGCCTTGATTCTGCGTGATCTCCTGGCGCCGCGGGGCATAGCGGTGGAGATCGACGCCGTCCCCGGCGACACGACCACGCACGGCCTGATTCGCATCGGCCAGGTCGTCGCCCAACAACCCGACTGGGTCTGCTTCTTGATCGGCACGAACGACGCACGCACCCAGGGCCCAAAGCCGACCAAGACGCTCGTCCACCATACAGAATCCGCGCGGAATTTATCCGAGCTACACGAACGCGTCACACGCGAGACGCGGGCTCGCTGCCTGTGGCTCACCCCACCGGCAGTGAACGAAGCGCGGGTCTCGACTCACTGGGGCCTTTCCCGCTTCGGGGTGCGCTTTCGGAACGAGGACATCGCACGAGTTGCCGCCGCCGTTCGGGACCTCGGCGCCCCAACGATCGATCTGTTCTCCGTTCTCGGGACGCCGCCCGCCCCTGGACTGTTGATGGATGACGGGCTCCATCTGACCCTGGCGGGACAGAAGCGTCTCGCGCTCGAGGTCATTCGGGGTTGGAGCAATCTCTCGTGACCTATCTCGTCACCGGAGCCACTGGAACCGTCGGCTCGCGGGTCACCCAGCGTCTCATCGATCGTGGAGACCGTCCTGCCGTCTTCGTGCGCGACCCCAAGAGGGCGCGAAGGCTCGACATCTGGCGGGCCATCCGACAGGGTCGCCTGGCGACGGTGACCGACGGCGTTCAGCAGGTCCTGGGACGCAAGCCCGCCAGCTTCGACCAGTGGGTGGTGGAGAATGAAGCAGCCTTCAGGCAGTCCGGCACGAGGCGAGGCAGCTGAGGACGGTCTGCACCGCTTCTTCCCTAACCGAGGCGACAGCAAACGGCGGGGGCCGCTGCGGGATGCCGTGCACCAGCGCTTCGATCACGTTGGGAAGCACGAACAGCATCCGCTCCGAGGCCGTCACCCGTTCGAAGGTCGCGCGAAGGGCGCGCCGAAAACCCAACGGGCCCTCGGGCACCTGCTCCGAGACGAGCTCGTGGAGTTCGGGCTCCGCGGCGTGTAGGTCGGCGAGCCCTTCCACCAGCCCGCGGGTGAACTCATCGAGCGATCCGGAGCGTTCCGCCACGACCCGATCGATCACTCGCCCCACGTCTTCGACATGACGCTCGTGGAGCGCGCTGAAGATGGACCTCTTGTCTGGGAAGTACTGATAGAGGGATCCGATACTCACGCCAGCCGCCTCGGCGATGCGGTTCGTGGTGAGGGCATCGAGCCCCTCCCGCCAAATCACCCGCGGCACGGCGTCCAGCACCGCGCGCACGGTTTCTCGTGACCGACCCTGGCGAGGCACACGCCGCATTCGCCCATCTCTCCGCACGCTCATCGCTCCACCTTAGCATCTCGGACCGCGAGTGCGGACACCGCTGCAAGAACTTGCTCAGAGCGCCCTGCATCCGCGAGCCCGGTCGGAACGCTGTCTCGTCTGATCCGCGCAACCCTCGAGCCACGCCCGTTGCCCCCACTCGCCCGTGCTGGGGTTGCCCCCACTCGCCCGTGCTCAGTGCTCCGCACTTCCGCCCGGTCGGTCTCCCCCAAATCCGTGCTCGGCTGCGCCTCCGCGCGTCAGGGGGAGACACGCGCCGACCAGTTCCATTCACCCCGCGGTCGAAGCCACAGCACTCGAACAATCGTGACGGACAATGGTTCCGTTTCCGCACGCAATCAACTCGCTCGTCACCACCTGCTCCTCCAGCGCGCAGCTCAGCACCGCGCCAACCCCACTCCGGCTGAGCGCCAGCTCTGGTGGCTCCTCCGCGCCAAGCAGCAGGGCGCCTGGTTCCGGCGCCAACACGTCGTCGGCGAGTTCATCGTGGATTTCGTCGCCCTCACTCCGCGCCTGGTCGTGGAGGTGGACGGCTCAGCTCATCGCACCCGCGCCACGGCGGACGCCCGGCGGGACCGCTGGCTTGCTCGCCAGGGCTATCGCGTCTTGCGCGTCTCCAACGCGGAGGTGCTCTCCAGCCCTCAGGATGTCGCCGCTCTCGTCCGTCAGGCGCTAGCTCCCTGAGCCCGCGCAACGCGCGGAGCGAGCCGCTCAGGCGGACTGAGGCGCACTTCAGCGCGCCTCACCCCCAAATCCAAATATGAAAACGCCCGCTGAGTCTCCTCAGCGGGCGCCTTCACTTTGCCGTAGTCAGCTCACTCGGTAGCTTCCGAGTCGCCTTCCTTGGCTTCCTCCGCCGGAGCGTCAGCTGCCGCTGCCGCCTCGGCTTC